>CAZILR010000032.1:0-15483 GCA_964539995.1 uncultured Planctomyces sp. | reverse complement strand
AGGTCTGCCAGATTTGGCAGTCGGCAGGAGAGTCGTCGTAGAATTGCGAAGCCTGTGCCAGTTCTCAAGAGTGAGGTTGAGCAAGATCTGTGCAGGTTCGCGCGCAGCGAGCGTAGCTGGCACAGAAACAGCAAGACAGGCGACCGCGTGCCACGCGAGCTGGTTGCAGAGGACGGCTGTTATCGGACATGGAAGCAAGATTCTTCAAAGAGTTTTCCGCTTCGGCGCATTCTTCGCTGTCTTCCGATCCTCGGCAGGCCAACACGCGGTTCGGTTCCCGCCTTGAAAGGTGCGCGGCTCACAAGGACGAAGCCGGTGCCTTCTCCGATCCGCCGAGAGCAAGGAGTATGGCCATGTTAGTTCTGTCACGAAAACTGAATCAGGAAATCCGCATCGGTGAGAACATCGTCGTGCGAGTCATTGGCATCAAAGGGAACCAGGTCCGATTAGGAATTGCGGCACCGCCGGAGATTCCCGTCTTGCGTGAGGAACTACTGACCAACATTCCCTCGCCCTCGCGTCAGCCGTGTTCGGGACCACGGGCGATGAAGTGTGCTCGCTGTTGAATAGACAACCAATGAGTCCGAAGAGTCTTGCCGCGCGAAACAGGTTGCCGCTGGGACAGTTGGAGGTTCTTGGGGGATGGTGGCCGGTTTCGCGCGGCAGTTTTATGATTCTGGATGGAGTTTGGTTCGCCTTCGGCGGACTACCCGACTGGGACGGGTTAGTGTGCTCATCCACTTTGGTCCGATGAAAGGGCCGGTTGTGGCGTTCGATCTGCGAGTCGATGAACTCTTTGAGCGGTATCAAGACATCCAACGCTACGTCGGCTGGACGCAGGCCGACGCAGATCGGGTGCAGGCGGCCGCGTCGCTTGTCGAGTCAGCCTTTCCGGAACTGGTGGACGACTTCTACCGCGAGATCGCCAAGCATGAGGCGACTCACAAAGTCATTACGGGGGGCGACGCGCAGGTCCAACGCCTGAAGGGAACATTGCGAGCCTGGCTCAATGAGCTCGTCACCGGTCCGTACGACATCCAGTACGTTGAACGTCGTTTTCGCGTCGGTTATCGGCATGTGGAGATTGGCCTGAAGCAAATCTATGTCGAGGCGGCGGTCTCGCGACTGCGGAGCGGCTTGCAGCGAGTGCTTCGCCAGAATTGGCCTAAAGACGGCGACCACGAGGAACTCGTTGCCACGTTGCAGTCCATCAACGCTCTGATGGACCTTGACTTGGCAATCATCCAGGACGCTTACGAGACCGCCTCGAACGACCGGCTGATGCGTGCCGAACGGCTGGCCGCGATCGGGCGAGTCGCGGGCGGAGTTGCTCACGAGTTGCGAAATCCGCTCAATGTGATGCGCACTTCGGTGTACTTCCTGCGGAACGTGAAGAATGCCGCGCCGGAAAAAATTGCCGAGCATCTGCAGCGCATCGAGCGGCAAGTCGGCGTCTCAGATTCGGTAATCTCCGCGCTTTCTGAATTCGCGAAGCTGCCGTCGCCAAACCTGCAACCGACTTCAATTCTTGACTGCCTCAAGAAATCGGTGCCGAGCGACTCTTGGCCAGAGAACGTCGAACTCGTGTGGGATATCCCATCCGATCTGCCAAATGTGCTGGTCGATGAAAAGCAAATGACCATTGTTTTCAGCAATTTGATCCGCAACGGCAGCGACGCGATGCCCGACGGCGGACGCCTGACACTCTCGGCACGGCACCGGCAAGACCACATCGAGGTCGCTGTGACAGACACTGGCTGCGGGATCGCGGCGGAAGACCTGCCTCGCATCCGCGAACCATTTCGCTCGACCAAAGCTCGCGGCATCGGTTTGGGCTTGGCACTCTCACAAGCCATTCTGGAAAAGAACCAAGGCACGCTGAAGGTCATCAGCGAAGTCGGTCACGGCAGCACTTTCACGGTGGTACTGATGGCAGAGAAGGCTTGAAGCCATCACCGCCGTCCTCGCCGTAAACAGCATTCGACTCGCGATGAGAGCTGGGCCACGTTCGATTCCGGTCGTGGAGAAGTGCGGCATGAGGCCGTTGCTACCAAGCGTAAGATTGTTGTTGAGCCTGACGGTAGCACTACGACCATCAACGAGATGATCGATGTGGACCGAACGAGTGATCCAAAATGGGAGGGCGAGGCTTTCGCCCTCCCAGAGCACTGCTCGTCAAGACTCGATCGAGGTCACTTCCCTTTGTGAGCCGCGTGGCAGACCTTGCAGCTTTGTGCCGTCAGATCGGCGAACGCAGCCTTGGCGGCGTCAGCATCTTTCTTCTCCGCGGCGGCCAGCAGCGCCGCGCTCGTGGTTTGCAGAGCCTTCGAGGATTTGGCCCATTCACCGTCCGGGCAGCGGCCGTCATCCATCAAGATGTAGCCCGACTCATTCAGCAGAGCGGCGTGCAACGTCACGTCGTCCCAGTTGATCTCGGCGGCGTCGAGATCTTTCTTCACCGCGCCGCAGTTGGCGGCGATCAAGCCCTTCATCAACAGCTTGGTCGATGCCGCGCGGGTCTTCCCCTTCGTCTTTTGCGCCTCCACTCGCTCCGCGATCGCGAAGCCTCCCACGAGCAGTGACGCCAACAGAATCCAGACGAACTTCTTCATGAATCTCTCCCTTTCCAGTGCCAGAAAAAACGGGCTTCACAACGAGGCCCGAGTTCGTAGTTCCGCCTTCTGGCGGTGTTCTTCAGAAGAGACGGATTAACACACCAGCACGACGCGCCAGCGAGTGGTCCAGATCAACATCACTCGCTGGCGCGTCGTGCTAGTTTCCGGCCAGGATCGGGTTGCGAGGCTTGGCCGATTTGGAAGTCATCGGAGGTTCGTACCAATCGCTTCTCAACCAATCGACCAGCAGGTTGAGTTCTCGTGGTGAGAGCAGATTGTGTTCGGGATGCTCGGCGTCTTCGGAGAAGGCCGGCATCCGATCGTTGCGGTCGCCGGCGTAGAATCGCTCGTGCTGAGGATTACCAATCATCCCCAGCAGCCATTCGCGCGATCCATAGCCGGTCAGATCGGGAGCAGAACCCAGCTCGCCCTGTTCCCGAAACTTGTGGCAGTCGGTGCAGGAAAGGCGTCCAGAAATCAGCTCGCGGCCGGCCACGATCGAGGCTTGATCGTCGTGGCCGATCGCGGATGAACGAGGCAACGCTGCTTCGGCGGAGAGGGCCTGCGCGACCAGTTTCAGATCGTCGCGCATCTTCGCAGCCTCTGCCTCTTCAATTCCGTCGAACAATTCTTTGACCTTGGAGACCATGTCTCCCTCGGCGAATTTCGTTTTGCCGAAGTAGTGCTCGGAAACGATGCGCGGCGGGTCGAGCGTGCCGCTGATCCATTCGGCGGTTCCGAATCCACGAAGGTTCGGAGCTGACGGCTCACTCGCCACGATGCCGTGACCGCTCGCGTCCGTGTGCGAGTGACAGCTCGCGCAATGCCGAGCGAACAGCAACGGCCCTTGCGTCTTCGGATCTTCTCGCAGCAGCGTGATCGCGCCTTCAGGCGGCAGCAGCGAACGGTCGGCCAACTCTCGAGCGCGAGCGGAAAGCGCGTCGATTTCCACGGACGAGGCGAGGTACTCGGCATCCTTCCAATCGCGGAGATAAGACATCCCCGTCAATCCGCCCCATGAGCCGACGCCGAACAGCACCACGAGCACTCGCAGGACAGCACTCACACGATGCGAGCATTTGCGATCCAACATCGGAAACAGCACGAAGAACCCCAATACAGCCGCCGGGATGATGATCGTCGCTACGAATTCCCAATCGCCGGTGAAATAGCGGCGCAGCTCAAACAGACTGCGGAAGTACCACTCCGGCCGAGGCGTGTGCGGCAACGTCGGATCGGCCGGAGCATCCAGCGGTGCTCCGCGCTGCCAAGCGATGGCCGCGATAATCCCCAACACCACGCTCAGCACCGTCATGTTCCGCACCGTCTGATACGGGAAATACTTCAGCCGTGGCGGCATCGTCGCCACCGGATGATGTGCCGCCGCCAAATTCGTCAGGTTGGGAGCCGACCAGCGCGAGACGTCATCCTGCGGTCCACCGAGTTCCGCGACCGACAGACCGTGCCGATACACCTGCCCGATGTGGAACAGCAGCAAGCCAATCACCAGCAGCGGCAGCAGGCCGACGTGCAAAAAGTAAAGGTGCGTCAGCGTCAGATGCCCGACCTCTTCGCCACCGATCAAGATACGTTGAATGAGCGGCCCGACCCACGGTGTCGAGCCGATGATGTGTCCCTCGACTTCAATCTGCGAGACACCCTTCAGTCCGCCCGACAACGGGTTGCCAGAGATCGCCCACACCAGCATCAACGGAAACATCAGCAGTCCGGTGATCCACAGCAATTCGCGAGGAGCCTGGAACGCTCGTGCCAGCAGCACGCGCACGACATGCACGCCGCACAAGATGATCAAGGCATGGGAGGCGAAGTGATGCACACCGCGCAGGAAATGCCCGGCCGTCGATTGCTCGATGAAATGCACGCTGGCCCACGCGGTGGTTGTCGATGGGCTGTAGCTGAGCATCAACAACAGACCGGTCACCAATTGGATGATGAACAGCCACAGCAGACAGCTCGCCGTCGAGTACGCCCAACGCGGCCCGGCCGGCAACACACGGAGCCGAATCGGTGCCAGCAGCTCCCGATAGTCAGTACGAGCATTCAGCCAATCGAGGAACGAGTGCATCATTCGATGTATTTCAAAGTTGTCGCCACGGTCGCCAGACCGTGGGCTCCGCATTCAATCACCCACGCTCTGGCGAGCGTGGCTACGCCTTGAGCACCTTCTTGGTCAGCCCTTGCTCAAACTTCTGGAAGGTGACTTCGACCCAGACTTCTTGAGTCGTCTCGTCTGTGACAAGCCGGCTTTCCAGCAGGTCCATCGCACGCGGTGATGGGTTCTTCTGGCCTTCTTTTTTCGCGACGATTCGTTCGCCATTCAGGCCGAAGATGGCGCGATGACAGGGACACAGAAACCGGTTTTCTTTGGCATCATGCTGCACGGCGCAGCCTAGGTGTGGACAGGTCGCAGTGAACGCTGCGACTTGAGCGGCCGTCTCCTCGCCCTCCTTCACTTCAGGGTTTCTCCGCACGAGCCACACGCGGCCGAGCACTTCGTCGGGATGAACCGTCCAGGCATCTTCGCGCGCACCAACAATTGGCACCGCAATCGGCTTGCCCACCGGAAGATCTCTCAGCCGAGCAACTCGCCGCACGCGATCACCGTCCGACCCGCTTTTCCGCAAGGCTTGCAACATGAAGCTCACCCCCGGAATGCCCACGACCGAGGCACACAAGGTTCCCAGGCAACCGCTGACCAGCTTCAACAAAGTTCGACGTCGCATCAGGTCTCTCCCACCTCGATCAACCAGTCACCGCAGATGTCGCAAGGGATGTTCCAAAGCGAAGAGGAAGGTGTTCGGACGGCGTCGCACCACGAAAGCGCGTGAGTCCGCTCACCGTTCGCACCAACTCGCGCGCAGCACGAGCGGCACCGCACGCATTTCCTACGAAGCCCTTTTGGAGACCACGGCCCTGTCGCACTCCGAAGCGGTCAGGCATCGCGGCACGTCGGTTGCAGAAACTCCGATGAGCCACGACTTCTCCGGCGTGAGTCGTCGCAGAGATTCAAACGAAACAACGCAATGCCACTCAACGCCGCACGGGAGTACTGACCATGTTGTGGCTACCAATCGTCTCACTGACGTTTGCGATGTTGTTGGTTGTGACCGCGTTCGCTCTGATGTTTTGCCGTGTCGCGTTTGCCGGTTGGAATGGCGGAGCCGCTCGATCGTCGGCGGGTTGGGAATTGCCGGCGATGTCGAGTGATGGATTGCGGTCGTGGGCCGCGAATCTGGCCCGCCAAGCTGTCGCGAGACATGCACGTCAGGCTCGGTCAGCGGAAACTCCGCTGGCAATCGCCACCGAGCTTGAAGCCAGTGCGAACGCGGTCTTGGAACAAGCGGCCCAGCGAACACACGCGAACGTCACTAAAACCTGTCCAAACACTCGGCCACGGCAAATCGCCGTCACCGCGCCGGAGATCTTCGCGATCACCGCCGAGCTGGAACGCAGCTCTCCAAAATCGGAACTGCCGTTGATCCGCGAGCTAGCCGTGTCAAATGCTCGCCGCGCGAGGAACATCGAAGCGGATGACTTTTCGCAAGCTGGCATTACCTGCCCGCTGCGTACCAAGGAAGGTTATTGTCTGACTTTCATGAGCCGTCCAATCGCCTGTCGATGTTTATGCTCGTCGTGTCCGTGCTCTGGCAACGGAAGCTGCCACGACGCCAAAGACTCGGACACCAACGTCGCTGAGCAACTCCACCACGGGATGTCCGAGGGGCTGAGCGAAGGTTTAAGGCAGGCCGGACTGGACGACGGCGTCTACGAACTCAACGATGCTCTCGCGATTGCTCTGACCACCCCGCAAGCGGCTTCTCGCTGGTCTCGCGGTGAGGCGATTTTCGCGAGTTGCACAAAGGCTTGAGCTTCGCTGGTGGCCTGGACTGATTGAGAATGCCGCCACTCCGTACGACGAAATGCTTGCCGGACGTCGGCGGGAACGGCCTCAACATCACATGCAAAATGACCGGATGCGCTGCACAGGAACCATCGAGAGAGTTCTTCCTCGAACGACGGCTCGCGAAAAGAAGCCGATGATCATGAGGGGAACTCCATCACTGACCTTACGACATTGGCTGCTCGGCTGAGGTCGTGTTGCCGTCCAAGTTGTACTTCTCCAAGAGCCGGTACAGCGACCGGCGCGAAATGCCTAGCACTTGAGCCGCGCGGCTTTTGTTGCCTTTTTGCTTCTGCATGACTTCGACGACGCGGGCCTTCTCAATCGCGGACAATGTTCCGTCGTCGATCAATGGCATAACCGAACCGTTGGAAGCCGTCCCTATCGCCGGAGTGGCCGAGGGCGTGTGCAAAACGATGGCCGGCAGTTCGTCGGTCGTGATGAATTGGTCATCGGCGAGAATCTTCCCACGCTCGATGACATTGATGAGCTGGCGGATATTGCCCGGCCAGTTGTAGTTTTCGAGCACTCGTAGCGCGTCGGGGGCGATCTGCCAGCCGGAGCCAAGGAAGTGATCGACAAGCAGTTTGATATCACCGTGACGCGCACGCAGCGGCGGCAGGTCGAGCGACATGACATTGATGCGGTAATACAAATCCTCGCGGAAGCGATGCGCGGCGACTTCGGCGGCGAGGTCGCGGTTTGTGGCCGTGATGACTCGCACATTGACGCGACGCTCTTGCAGCGAGCCGACGCGGCGCATCGAGCCGTCTTGCAGGACACGCAACAGCTTCGCCTGCATGACGCCCGGCATTTCGCCAATTTCGTCAATAAACAGCGTGCCGCCATCCGCCAACTCGAACAGGCCAGGCTTCGCGGCGACGGCTCCGGTGAACGCGCCCTTTTCGTGGCCGAAGAGTTCGCTTTCGAGCAGCGTCTCTGTGAGCGCCGTACAGTTGATCGAGATCAGCGGCTTCGCGGCTCGCGAGCTGTGTTCGTGTAACGCTCGCGCGACGAGCTCCTTGCCGGTGCCGCTTTCACCTTGAATCAAGATCGCTTGGTCGCTGGGGCCGGCCTTGGCAATGAGCTTGAAGACCTCTTGCATGGCCGGCGACTCTCCGATCATGCGCAGCTTCGGTTGATTCCGTTCAATCACCGCTTTGAGTTGCGTGTTTTCTTTGTTGAGCTGACGCCGCTCGTAAGCCTTTTGGATCAGCGCTTCGAGTTCGGGTAGCGGGAACGGCTTCGAGAGGAAATCGTAGGCACCGAATTTCATCGCTTGCACGGCGGTCTCGACAGTCGCTTCGCCGGTCAGCAAGAGGACTTCACAGTCCGGCGACAACTCCTTGATCCGCTGCAGGAGATCAAGCCCCGTCAGTCCAGGCATCGCCATGTCAGACACCACGACATCAAACTGTCGATCCTGCAACAGCCGCAGTGCATCGTTGACTCCGGGAGCTTCTTGAACTCGGAACCCGCGCCGTGTGAACCATTGCGCCGCAATGCCACGAAAGTCATTGTCGTCATCGACGAACAGAAGTTCGACTTGGCCGGCATCGAAAGGACGATTCGAGGAGCCGTTGGTCATGGCAGATCCTTCTTGGATATCCATTTCTTGAGCGATCACCATGCGTCAGCAAGCGGCGCAAGCGATCCACGAAGCAAACCGTCACGGACGCGGCTGTTCAGTCTGGCCGCCGCAGGACGAGGACTTCGCAGGGTGCGTGTCGCAACACAATTTCGGTGACCGAGCCGAGCAAAAACCGTTTGACACCGTGGTAACCGTGCGACGGCATGACAATCAAATCCGCGTGAGACTCGGCCGCGAACGAGGCGATCCGAGAGCCCGCATCTCCCTCCAGGACTTTTGAAGTCACGCCCGCGAACTGCGGACGTGATTTCATGTATTCGGCCAGATGCTCTTCCGCGAGTTGGAGCCAACGGGCCGGCTCCGACGTCCAAACGACTTCGCCCGCATACGGGATCGCGTCGGGAACTAACGCGACGTGAATCACATGCACGTCACTCGGCTGTTTGGCGATTTCCAAGGCCGTCCGAATCGCCTCGTCCGAAGAGGACGAGAAGTCGATCGGCACCACGACACTTTTTTTCGGTAACCAAGACATGATGGAAACTCCTTTGATAAAGCCGTGTGACGAAGTGGGTCACTCGTCTGCCGCTTGAGGCAAAGGTCGTGCCGCATCAGCAATGTTGTTGATTGATTGTGCCAAGTCCATGACGGCTGTGTGTTCCGCTTCCGCACGGCTGACAGGGCCGTGGAAATTGATCCTCTCATTTGTCGGTTCGTTGCCTTCGTGCGGTGGGTGTGCGAGAACGAGAACCAATGTGCGATGCCGCACCAAGCATCGCGCGCGAAAACGCCCGCAACCGACGCTCCTCGCTTGAGTCACACGCGAATCGCGTGTGAGAGCCTATTGCCGGCGCTCCACAAATCGCACGCGAGCTAAGGCTTTGGCATCCCGCTTGCGACGTGGTTCAGCCAGAATCCTCACCTCGTTCTGGAAAGGAAGACCATCGTGCTCACGCTCCGAAAGATTCTGTGTCCGGTCGATTTCAGTGACCTCAGTCTCCAGGCCCTGCAATTCGCGGTCGAACTGACGGACAAGTTTCAGGCAGAGCTGCACCTGCTGCACGTCTTCGAAGGCTACGACGCACTCTCGCTAAACCCAGAACTGGCGATGAGTCCGATGCCGGAATGGCTCCCCAAGTTACGAGTCCTCTGCCACGAGAAACTCGCGGCACTGCCAAGCTCCGATCTCGTCGCGCGTTGCCCGGCCATTGTGCGAGCTGATCGGGAGGGTCCGGCGATTCACGAAATCCTCGAATACGCCGCGCACGAAAAGATGGATTTGATTGTGTTGGCGACTCATGGCCGTACCGGGCTGAAGCACCTCTTGATGGGCAGTGTTGCCGAGAATGTCGTCCGCAGCGCCAAGTGCCCAGTCCTCACGATCCGCGGAAGCTAGACCCCATTCCACGGACCAGTCGCGGCAGCTTTGTGGGTACCACACTTCGTGGTTGACGATCCGTGCAACCGCTACTGGTTTCGGACGGTCAGCACCGGGCATGGGGCATAGCGAACGATGTTCTCGGCCACGCTGCCCAGCAGCATGTGCTTGATTCCCTTGCGGCCGTGTGTCCCTTGGACAATCAAGTCGATGTGGTGCTCTTTGGCATACTTCACGATCTCATCGACCGGAGCTCCGACTCGCGTCGTTCGATGAACATGCACCTTCAAACTCCATTCCGGCCCCGGTTGCGCGGCAAGCTGCTCTTGCGATTGCTTACGCAACTCCGGCAGCCAATCCGTGAACGGCGTAAAGGCTTCGCCAGTCCCCGGTGCGACCGCGTCGTAATCTTGCAGCACATTGAGCAGATGCAGTTCGGCCCCAAACTTCTCCGCCAACTCGCAGGCGTAGCGAATCGCGTGCTCGCTGAATTCACTGAAATCGGTGGGACAGAGAATGCTGTTCAGTTTGAGCATGGTGGGTTCCTTTCCAGATCAGAATCGTTAGCGATTCGGCGCGTCCACGACCAAATTGGCTCGCGACCATTTGTGACACTCGATGCACTGCATGGTCATTTCGATCCACGTCAGCGCGGAGGCTTCTAGCTTTCCGTCTTTTCCATTCTTGACCAACCTCTGAGCCAGCCGGTGGAAGTCGACGCTGTGCTCACGATAGAACGGATCCTTCGTCACACGCCATTTCTCGGCGGCGCTCATCTCTTCGAGCTTCTCGGCCCCCTCTTGGATCAACTCAAAATCTTCGAGAGCCAGCCCCGCCAGCACCTTTTGCGACGCCTCCAACTTCATCCGCATAAACGTCGAGAGTCCCTTGCGGGCGGGGCTCGATTTCTCATCGCCTTTCAGCGGCGTCTTCGCGGCATCTTTTTGTTCTGGCTCGGCCTTCTTCGACGACTGAGTCTCTTGCGTGGCGGCGAACTGAGTCATTGTCAGACCACCAGCCCCGACCAACGCGACTGCCAATACGCTCCAACCCCATCGAGATGCCTTCATCACAAATCTCCTATTTGGAAGAGTGAGCCATCGAACACGCTGAGTCTGGTTGGCAAACGGTGTTCCATGCGTGACCAAGTCACAAAATCGCCCGTGAAGAGTGTGCGTCGTCGAATTCGCCCGATCCGTCTGGGCGGCGTCGCACAACTCAACGACCACACCGCACAGCGTGCGGTCGCTCACACGAGAGTCAGTCGCTCAGCCCGTGAGTCCGCAGCGCGGCGCAGGCGGCCTCGATCGTTGAAGTGCCGAGGTGCCCCGTATCGATCGTCGTGCGAAATCGGCCACTGAATTCCGAGGCCGGTTCCCAGCGGTCGCGCACAAGCTGGTAGACCGCCCAATCGGCATCGGAGGCGTCGCCGTGTCGCGACAACAATCGCTGCTGCACGACTTCGGCGGGAGCTTGGCATTCCAGCCAGATCGTGCGTGCTCCG
This sequence comes from uncultured Planctomyces sp., assembly GCA_964539995.1. GTDB lineage: Bacteria > Planctomycetota > Planctomycetia > Planctomycetales > Planctomycetaceae > SXKJ01. Next base: position 4,473 of record CAZILR010000032.1, on the reverse strand, counting down.
CAGTCGAGTGCCAGTTGCAAGAATCGGCGACGAAACGACTCGCGTTGAAACGTGGCATCGACGATGACCCGACCGCCGGACAGCAGTCGCTTGCGAGCACGACACCAACACTCGTCGTAGGTCCGCTCGGTGCTACCGGCTGAGTACAAGTCTGCGGGACTGACTGCCAGGCTAGGTTTTGCGGCGAGCTCCTTCCTCAAGACGTCCGAACGCAGCACCTCGTCAAAGTGAGCCGAATCGGCTAGCCCCTGCGACAGTGTCGATTTGCCCGTGCCCGGCAAGCCCGACACTAGAACCAATGCCGGGCGTCGGTCGGGTTGATCCAGCTCTGACAAACACCACAGCCAGTGTGCTCGCGATCGTGCGAGCGCCTCGTCCCGATCGGGATGCGGAATCTCCAGTTCGCTGCCGAAAATCGCTGCGACCTTGGCTCGCACGGCCGAGCGATACGCGGCGAAAAACGGCAGCAAACTACGGCCGGTGACGTCGTTGGTTTCGGAGAAGTAAACGTCTGCGAAGTCCCGCGCCAGATCGCGACGGCCGACGAACGACAACTCCATCGCCAGAAATGCGACGTCGGCGACCACGTCGATGCGCCGCAAGCCGGGATCGAATTCAATGCCATCAAGGATCACGATGTCGCCAGGGGGTGCTCGGTCGGGAAACAGAAAAACGTGTTCCAACCGCAGGTCTCCGTGCAAATCGCGGACATGCCCCTCGCTCGCGCGTTGACGCAGCGTCTCGTCGTGACGCTGCAACCACTCGGCCGACAAATTCTCCAGCCGCTGCAAAACTTGTGGCTCGATGACATGCGGCTTAAGACCACGAGCGAATTCCCAATTCTCGCGTACCTTGCGTCGGAACTCCGCTTCCGCCTCGACCGCTTGATCTCCGACACAGCAGCACGCTTGCCGATGAATGGCCGCAATGCGCTGAGCGGCTCGCACCAAGTCGCGCGGTTCGAGCAGTCCGTGTTGCAACCGCGATCGCAGATTCGCCGACTCCGAGAGCCGACGCATCTTGACCGCCCAATCGACCACCGGCCCGCTTCCCTCGAACCGCAACCCGTTGGCCTCGCGAGTGACCGGCACGACGCCGAGATACACATCCGGTGCCCACGGCCGATTGATCCGCACTTCCTCGTGGCAGAAGAAGTGCCGTTGCTCGACCGTGGAGAAATCCAGGAACGGCAGCTTCACCGGCTTCTTCACTTTGTAGACCAACTCGCCTCCCAGAAAGACGGTCGAGATGTGCGTCTGCCGCACACTGACCACATCCACGGGGACTGGAAACGCACACTCGCGCGACAACGTCCGCATGGCCTCTTCTGGAGAGAGTCTCGGCGACGAACTCAGAGGTGCCGTTTGCGGCGAAGCCATGTCGCACTCCGTTGAAAAACCATCGACAGCACAGTCCTCAACGCCTGGTTGCAAACATTGGTCCGGCAGCGAAGGTTTTCAAGACCGAGTTCCCTCAATGAACGGCCGGCTCTTGTCATGTCGATGATCCGATCGCCGTCCGCGATCATTCGACCACAATCAGGTCGCGGCTGAATCGCGAGAGCAATTCTGTGCCGTCGTCTGTGACGAGCACGTTGTCAATGATGCGTGCGCCAAGCTGTTCGTCGCCGAGAAACACCGGCGGCTCGACGGTCACCACCATGCCGGCTTGAAGCGTGTGAGTGTTGCCGCCAAAGAGGTGAACCGGCTCGGCCCACGTCGGCGGTGAGCCGGGAGCGAGGCCGTAACCCGACAAGTGGACTCGCCCATGATTCAGCCCAGCGTCGGCGATCACTCGCTTCGCGGCCTCGTGCGGAACGACAGCGGGGACACCAGCGCGAATCTCGGCGATGCAGGCATCGGAGGCTCGGCGGACAAGATCATGCAGCTCGCGCATGCGGGGCGTCGGCCGACCAAGGCTGAAGTCGCGGCCGATCGTCGAGGTGTAGCGTTTGAACGTGGCTCCGTATTCGACGTTGCCGAAGTCGCCATGTCGCAGTTGTCGATCCGTCGGCGCTCCGTGACTGAAACACGAGCGTTCTCCGGAGACAAGGTTGATCGGGCTGGCCGCGATCCCGCTGCCAGAAGTCAGCAGAGCGTGATAGACCTCGCCCGCGATTTCGAGTTCGCTGCGACCTTCTGCCAGCGACGCAACGAAACGGTGCATCGCGATGTCACCGATGCGAGCGGCTTCGCGGATGTACTGCAACTCGGTCTCCGACTTCACCAGCGTCAGATCGTGAATCAGATTGTTCTTCTCGGTCACAAGCGGCTCGCCGAAGAGTTGCTTGACCCGAACGTAATGATGCGGGTGCAGGTAGTACCCCGGCACCTCGATGCCGACTCGCGATCCAACGACTCCGTGTGATCGGGTGATCCGCTCCAACGCCGCGATCGGGTCTTCCGGTTCGCCGCCACCCCAGGAGTGTAGGTCATCAACCAGCGCGTCGGTTTCAAATTCGGCACGCTCGCCGTCGCGCGTCAGCACGACCATCGGCCCGGGCTTGGCCGAAATCAGCAGGCATTGAAACTCCTGATAGCTCTTCGCGTCCGAGCCGGTCAGCCAGCGGATCGAAACCGGATGAAACAACAACATCCAATCGAGGCCCGCCGCGCCGATCGCCTCTCGAGCGCGTGCTCGGCGAGTTGCAAACTCTTCGGTCGAGAAATCGTGTTTGGACATCGGTGACTCCGATAGGTGCGGAACGTCGCTGACACTCGTGGGATTGATCGGACAGATGTGACAGACAGGACCAATGGGACAGTGCGACGTGTGCATCCCATAGGTCGCATCAGTCCCACACGTCCTATGAATTGCACGCTGCCGGCGACTTGATCCAAAACCAAATTAGTCCGCCGAGGCCGGCGATGACACAGGCCACGGAGATCGCGTTGGGCCATCCCATCGATTCGGCCAGGAACGGCGTGAGCACGGGGGCAATAAACCCGCCAATGTTGCCAATGGTGTTCAGGAACGCTCCGGAGAAGCCACGGGCCTTGCCGCCGATGTCGGTCGCCGTCGTCCAGAAGACCCCCTCGCACATGCCCAACATTCCCATCGAGATCGCGAGGCAAACGGAAACGCTCAAATAGTCATCCATCGTCACGCCTAGCCGAGCGAACAGCGCGCCCAGGATCAGGCCGGTCATGACGATGCAACGCCGCCCGCGATTCGTTCCAAACAGCTTGCACAGGACTCCGGTGCTGAGGCCACCGATGGCCATGCCCGCTCCCATCGCCAGGAAAATGTAGAACGAGGCTCGCCGCGAGTCGGCATCCGAGACTTTCAACGCCGTCTTGAAGTAGTAGTCCAGCCAATAGAAGAAGAGGTATTGCAGATAGCTGTAGGCCGCATAACTGAGCGCCAGCAGCCAGAGACTGCCGCTCCTCAGCAGCAACCACGCCGCGCGGGAATCGGTCTCGGCCATCGCCGTCGAATCCGATCGTTGCGGGGCCGGCAGTGACGGCGACGCGACACTCTTCCACAGCACACCGAACGCAATCAATGTTCCACCGCTCACGACGAACGCCCACGGCCAACCGAACGTATCCATCAACCAGCCGAAGATCGGGTAACTGAACGCGATGCCGATCAAGGCTCCGGCCGTGCGCATGCCATTCGCGGTGGCTCGATGGCGATCGGGCATCAAATCGGACGCGACATGCGCGGCCCCCGGATGCAGCGGCGCGCTGCAAGCTCCGGTTAAACCACGCAGCAGCAACAGTCCAATCCAAAGGCTCGCCGGAGTGTGGCTGAGCCAGGTCAGCGTCCCGGTCAGTGCGACGACCGTCCCCATTGTCAGGCCAAGCAACGTCAAAACCCGCGCCGATCCAAAGCGATCGACCAGCCAACCACCAGGCAACATCCCCGTCGTGTAGACGATTCCAAAGGACGTGTAGACCCAACCCATCTCCACTTCTGAGAGGCCGAGCTTCTTGATGAAGACTTCACTGCCGGCGACCGCCAACCCTTCGCGGTTGAAGTGCGCCAGTGCCGTGTAGCCCATGAGCAACACAACAATCCGCCAACGATCGAACGAGGAGGGAGAACTCGTGGCAGAAGCGTTTGTCATGGGTGCTCGATTCCTTGGGAGTTCGGCAATTTCAAATTCACCCCACCGGACTTGCCCCGGTGGCTCGCGGGATTTTGCACTCCTTGCCTTCCGTTGGTTACGAGTAGCGCAAAGACCCGCAAGCCACCCCGACAAGCGGGGTGGGGGCATTCTCAACCGGCTCGGTACTTCGCCGCCAAATGTTCGGGGAACCGATAACCGATTCCTGGGGTATCCGGATACTCGATCGCGCCGTTTTTTACGGGGAAACCAGCCTCTTGGAGTTCTCGACGCAGCGGCGAATCAAAGACGTCGGCCGGTGCGAATTCAATGAACGGCGTGATCGGCGAGTACGCCGCCAAATGAACCGACGCCGCGCCGAGAATCTGCGTGGACCAATTGCCGGGACAGACCAACGCTCC
>CAZILR010000031.1:0-17853 GCA_964539995.1 uncultured Planctomyces sp. | reverse complement strand
ACGTCTGGAACGACGAGCAGACTGACGCCGAGTTGCTCGATGCAAAGGGCTTGGATCGCGTCTTCAGGATCAAAGACAAGTCCGCTCCGAACGGCGTGCGCGAGCAGAAGTGGCACTTCCCTAGCCGAGCCGAATGCGCGCTCTGCCACACGATGGCGGCGAAGTATGTGCTCGGCGCGACGACCGAGCAGTTGAATCGCGACTTCGACTACGGAGACGGGAAGCCGAAGAACCAGGTGAAGCATCTTGCCGAACTCGGCTACTTCACGAAGCCCGTGCCGGCCGACGCGAAGGGTTTCGACAAAGTGCTCGTCGATTATCACGACTCGAAGCAGCCACTCGATGCCCGCGCGCGATCGTACCTGCACGCGAACTGCTCGCACTGCCATCGCAAGTGGGGCGGGGGAAATGCGGAGTTCATTCTGCTGGCGTCGTTGCCGCTCGCAGAAACCGGGACGGTGGGCGTTCGTCCGGGGCAAGGGTTGTTCGATCTGACCGATCCAAAAGTCCTCATCCCCGGCGATCCGGCGCGGTCGATGGTGCTGCATCGAATGAAAAAAACCGGTCTGGGGCGCATGCCGCACATCGCCTCGAACGTCGTCGATGCCGAGGCCGTCGAACTCATCGAACGCTGGATTCGCGAACTGCCGAAGTAGGGTGCGGTCGAGTCATCGAGACCCACCAGAGGTTGATTGGGCTCGATGACTCGACCCATCCTACGGATCGAGATCCCGCCTGATCTTTGAACGCGATTTGCAGTTCGATGTTTTCCTTCGGCAGCACTTTGCCGCCGACTTCGATGTGGGGGTAGACGAAGAAGTTGAGCGGCTGGCTCTCGGACTTCGGGACCAGCGAGATGTCGCGTCCGACGGAGAACGTCACGCGATCTGGGGTCAGGCCGCCAAAGTAGTAGTCCTTCATCATCGGGTTCTTGTCGGCCTCCGAGATATCGACCGGCACCCAGCCTCGTTCGTCGGTGTAGAACCAGGCCCAGCAGTGATAGCCGGCGATCGGGCCTTCCGGCTTGTCCGTCGGTATCGAGAAGCCGATCTCGAATCGCGCGGGCAATCCCTGTGATCGAGCCAGCGAGATGAACAGGCTGTGGAAGTCGGTGCAATTGCCGTAGCGGCTGTCGCAGACCCAATTCGTGTCGCCGCGCCCCCAGCCGGTCCCCTCTTTTTTGTACGCGACGTGATGATCGACGATGTCGTAAATCTGCCGCGCGCAGGCGAGCTTGTCCTGCAACAACTCGACCATGTCGAGCAGCTTGAGCGGCTTGCCGGTTGTCGGCACCATTGCATCGGCACGCAGGAAGAGCTTGCGCCTCGTTTCGTCCAGTTTTTCCGCGGCTGGATCAGCGGCAAGCGACGGCCCCCGCAGTACTTCGCGGCGGGTGATCTCGTAGGGGACATCGACGCTGAACTCGCCGCTCTCCGGGATCTTGGTCTCGAAGAAAAGGATGCGATTCCCGAATTGGTCGTCGGTGTTTTCGGAAATCTCGCCAGGGGCGGTCGAGTCCAGTCGTTTGACGTTTTGTTCGTCGCTGGCCGATGCCGAGGGCAGCCACACGCGGACGACCGAGTTCGCCGCATCGTCGGTGGGCTTCAGGTCTTTGACTTTGAAGCGGTAGTGAAACGTGAAGCTCCGCGATTTCAACGACGGAGCGGCTTCCGGAGCCGTGTCGTTCTTCGAGGTTGTCGTCGCCGAGTTCTCGCTGGCGATCGTCGCTGCGGGAGGCTCGGACGCAACTTTCATCGGCGGCTCAGTGGTGCGGCCACAGCCCAGAACAAAAACGGTGCAGACCAAACTGGTCGCCAGAGTGATGGATTTCATGAGGTGATCCTCTCCAAATTCCTTGTGCTGACGCTGAGAACGGTAGCGGTGGCTGGGCCACAGCCAATGGCGAGTTCAGTCTTTGGGCCAGCCGATGTGGATAATCCATCTACTTCACGGATTCTTTCGTGGTCATTCAAGTCCATCGGTGGTTAAGAGGCGGCCGACAAAAAATGGTGACCCATTTAGGGCCGGTCTCCGCCAACTCGGCGATCTCAACGACGTCTTCTTCCGGTTCTTCCGGAGATGCACTCATGGTCGAACCTTTTTGTGTGCTCAGGCAATCTGCCAGCCTCGGAATTCCACGTCGATCAGTGAGACACACATGAAGGCGTCTCCGAGATCGGCGGCCCACGGCGACCAGTCCATCGATTTTTTGTTTGACTGCGAATTCACGCGGATCAACGGCATGATGCCACGAACTCGCCTGTTTTCACAACAAGAATGCTCCCCGTCTCGTCCCGTTCGAGTTCTCTCCTTCGTGGCCTTCGTTCCCTTCTGTTCAAATTCAAGACGATTCCACAGAAGCGAACTCAGAAAACGAAGGGGAGCAGCGACGTCGAATTGATTGAGATTGTTCATCACAATAGCGACCAAGCTTCGGGAACGTCGCACAAACCAAGAGTCGCTTCGACGCGACGCGACGGGCGAGTGAGTGAGAAGGGATCGCATGTCGGGATTGAAGGCGGAAGTCGAACATCTGCGGGCCGAGATTTGGCGGCACAATCGGCTGTACTACGTCGAGGCGAAGCCGGAGATTTCGGACCTCGATTACGACCGGTTGCTCAAGCGACTGGAGCAGATCGAGCACGAGCATCCGGAACTCGATGCTGCCGATAGCCCCACGCACAAGGTCGGCGGCGAACCGATCGAGGGTTTCACGCAGGTCGAGCATCGTGTGCCGATGCTGTCGATCGAGAACGTGTACGAGGAAGCCGGCGTTCGCAAGTTCGATGCGGACGTTCGCAAAGCGTTGGGCGAAGGAGTCCAGCCGGAGTACACGATCGAGTTCAAGATCGACGGCGTCTCGCTGGCGTTGATCTACGAGCATGGCGTGCTGACGACGGCGGTGACTCGCGGTGATGGCCGCAAGGGAGACGACGTCACGAACAATGCACGGACAATCCACGGCCTGCCGTTGCGACTGATCGGCGAGGACGTGCCACCGGTGATCGAGATTCGGGGCGAGGCGTACATCTCAAACCCGGACTTCGCTCACATTCGAGCCGCGCAGATTCAAGCGGGAGAAGAGCCGTTCGCAAATCCTCGTAACTCCTGCGCGGGGGCACTCAAGCTGCTCGATCCAAAGCTGTGCGCGGCGCGGCGGCTGAGGTTCTTCGCTCATAGCGTCGGGTTCAGCCAAGGGGTCGAGCTTCAGACGCATCGCGATTTCTTGGAAGCGGTGCGAGGCTTCGGCGTCCCGACGACTCCGCGCGTGAAGACGCTGCCGAACATGGATGCGACTCTGGAATACGCTCACGAGTTGATGGACTCGCTGCACGAATTGAACTTCGAGGTCGATGGTCTGGTCATCAAAGTCGATTCGCTGGACCAGCGCGAGCAACTCGGCCGAACCAGCAAAGCCCCGCGCTGGGTCGTGGCCTACAAGTGGGAGAAGTACGAAGCGATCACGCGGCTCGAACAGATCGAGGTGCAAGTCGGCAAGACCGGGGCACTGACTCCGGTCGCGCATCTCAAACCGGTCGAGATTGCTGGCACGACCGTTTCGCGGGCAAGCTTGCACAACCGCGATGAGATCGAGCGGCTCGGGCTGCGCATCGGCGATTGGCTTGTGGTCGAGAAAGCGGGCAAGATCATTCCGCACGTCGTGCGCGTCGAGGAGCATCGCCGCGACGGCAACGAGCAGCCGTTTGAGTTTCCGACTCACTGCCCGGTCTGCAACACCGAAGCGATACGAGACGAAGGAGGCGTTTTCATTCGTTGTCCGAATCCACAATGTCCAGCTCAGCTTCGCGAGTGGCTGCGGTTCTTTGCCTCGCGCGGAGCAATGGACATTGAGGGGCTTGGCACCAAGTTGGTCGAGCAGTTGACGGACAGCGGACTCGTCAAATCACTGTCGGACGTCTATCGGCTGCACGTCCGCCGCGACGAACTGCTGGCTCTCGATCGGATGGGCGAAAAATCAGCGGACGGTTTGCTGCGCGGAATCGAAGAGTCCAAGTCACGGCCACTGTGGCGACTGTTGGTCGGGTTGAACATCCGGCATGTCGGCACGCGCACCGCGCAACTCCTGGCCGATCGTTTCGGAACGCTCGACGAAATCATGCGGCAGAGCGAAGAGCAACTTGCGACGGTCGAGGAAGTTGGCGAAGTGATCGCGAAGTCGATTCACGAGGAACTCGCGTCGGAATCTGGCCGTCAATTGATCGAAGAGCTGCGCGGCTTCGGTCTCCACTTTGGCGAACCGCTCCCCGAACGCCCCGCCGAGGCTCTGCCGCGAAAGCTGGAAGGACTTACGATCGTCGTGACGGGAACGCTGACAAAGTTCACACGCGATCAAATTCAAGAACTAATTCATCAGCACGGAGGCAAGCCGTCCGGTAGCGTCTCGAAGAAGACCTCGTTCGTCGTCGCCGGTGAGAATGCTGGGAGCAAACTGACGAAGGCTCAAGAGTTGGGTGTGCCAGTGCTGACCGAATCGGAGTTCGAGGTGAGGTTGGCGGATGAGGGATGACACGGTGAGGGGGTGACAAGGTGAGTTAACACAATGTGTTTCGCACCTTGTCACCGTGTCACCCCCTCACCTTGTCACTCGATCCAATCGTCAGGACACGAGGAGCACCGATCATGGCTTGTTGAAACTCAACACGCAGCCTTGCCGCTGGCCGTGTCAGCTTTCATCATGTCGGCGTTCCAAAATGTGGCGAACGAGCCGGAGAAGGTCTTCGGCGGACAGTCGGAGGTCGCTTGGCTTCGCCGTGAAGGTCGTGACGCACTCACGAAAGATTTCAGAACAGGGAGATGATTCCATGAAGCGCGTGTTGTTGTGCCTGGTTGCGGGAGCCGGATTATTTCTGCCCGTGGCCGCTCAAGCGAAAGACTGCTGCAAACCAGTCAAAGTGAAATGCTGCAAGCCAGCCAAAGTGAAGTGCTGCCAACCGGTCGCTCAGACCTGTTGCCAACAGGCGGCTCCGACGTGCTGCCAAGCCAAGGCCGCGTGCTGCACGTCAGGTGCGTCGGCCGCTGCTCCGGCTCCGGCCGCAGCCGCTCCGGCCCCGGCCAAGAAGCCCTACGAAGAGCCGGCCGCTCCGCCTCCGCCGGCTGAGAAGAAGGCCGAGGAAAAGAAGAAGTAATTCTTTGGCGTTTGGTTGTGTGAAAACTTGCGAATGACCCGGACCACTTTGGTCCGGGTTTTTCTCATCGTAGTCCGGCCACCTCGTGACCGGAGAATGCGAGTCACAGAGTGGGCCGCCTACGATTTCAACGGCATCGGAGGTCATCCCGCCATGAGCGACATTTCACGAACAGTCTTAGAGACGTTCGACAATCCGTACCCGCAGCGCGACTACGAGATCGTGACGGTCTGTCCGGAGTTCACGTCGGTCTGCCCGAAGACGGGTCAGCCGGATTTTGGCACGCTGACGATCACCTACGTTCCGGATCGGCTGTGCTTCGAGTTGAAGTCGTTGAAGCTGTATCTTCAGCAGTACCGCAATCACGGCGCGTTCTACGAAAGCGTGACGAACAGCATCCTTGATGATCTGGTTGCGGCGACACAGCCGCGTTGGATGACGATCGTGGCCGACTTCACTCCGCGCGGCGGAATCCGAACGAGCGTGAAGGCGCGGTACGATCAGGCGGCCCGCTAGGAGATCATGGCTAGAAGCCAAATCCGCCTGCTCCACCGCCGCCTCCACCTGCTCCGCCGCCAAATCCGCCGCCACCACCACCACCAAATCCACCGCCTCCACCGCCGTTGTTGTTGCCGATTCCGCCGCGGATGCCGACCCAACGATACCAGTCCGGTTCCGCTTCCATGCCGTTGAGATGCTTGTTGTACGGCATCGAAACAATGCAGCGGTTCGCAGCATCACCGTTGCCGAAGTCGGTCAGAATCTGAGTGACGATGTTGCGGCGTAGTTGGTCGAGTTCAGGATCGGAATTGTGCTCGGAACGCTCGACCAAGACCGGAAATGGATTGCTGCGCATCCGCGCGGCGATCTCCATGACGTGATCTTTGCCAGCCGAGTTCAACTCGGCGGTGTTGCGCACGAACTCGTGACGGTGAATGACGAAGTCGGACGCCTCGCCGTTCATTTCCATCTGGTGATAGTGGTCGCGAACGGTGCTGCCCAGCGGGTAAGTGTTGGGAATCGCGAACGAACGCCTCGATCCCAACGAGGGGATGGGGATGCAGCAACAGCCGGCAGCGGCCGAGATCAGCAGCAGGCTTAAGGCCAGCTTGGTCGAATGGTTGCGAATGGTCATGCCCCGCTCCTCCGTGATGGCCGGCCGTTCTTGCTGGTCGCGAGAAAAGCTCATGCCCGAATCGCTCACGAGACCCTCGCTCCCGAAGGCCCTCATCACTCGTATCGGCAGTTCGGATGAATTCAGATTAGTAACGGCCTCGCGGTGTCTGGTACCCGGCAGGCTGCACCGAGCCGTTTGAAGGTCTCGGTGAGTTGTAGCCGGCGGGCTGAACGCCGCTGGGCACGGGAGTTCCCCGGAATCGTTTGAAAGGATTCAAACTCGGTTTTTGCTGGTTGGAGATCTCTTCGGCGGACGAACGGCTCAACAACGGATTGTTGTTGGGCGAGAACCGCACGGACGGATCGGGAACCGGCATCGGCGTACCAGCCGGAGCGGATGGAGCCATCATCGGCTGCGAGTAACCGCCGCTCCCCATCGAGCCACCATTCATGCCGCCACTCGGCATTGCGCCGCCGGGGAAGTTGAATCCACCGCCCCCCTGCATGCTGCCACCGATGATGCCGTTGGCAGGACCAGGTGGGAACGTGCCGAGTGCCGGATTGTACGGTCGATAGCCGATCTCCGTTCCCATGCCCGATCCCCAACCATAGGGAGGGATATGATAGACCCCTTCGTCCGGCGCACCTTCGGTCATGGCGTAGTGATACAGCTCACGATCGTTGGGGTGCGTCACATAGAAGCCGGGCATGGGCGGGACTTCGTCTTGCTCCATCGGCCGGACGATTTCCGGCGTGACCAGGAAGAGCAATTCGGTTTCGCCCATTGTGGCGTTCTTGGAGTTGAAGAGCTTCGGCCCGATGTACGGCAGCTCGCCGAGGAACGGCATGCGCGTGACTCCGACTGAGCTTTGGTGCGAGAACAATCCCGCCAAGGCGATCGTCTGGCCTTCACGCAGTTGGACGACCGACGTCACTCGCCGAGTGTCGAGACCAGGGACTCCGCCTGACGTGTTGTCGTTATTGATGGCACTGAATTCTGGGACGATTCGCAGCCGGATCAAATCTTTGTCGATGATCGTGGGAGTGACGATCAGCGAGGTTCCGAACCCACGGAACGTGGTCGTCGTGCCGGAGGCACCACCAATCCCAACGACGGTCGGCACGGCAAATTCACCACCGGCGATGAAGCTGCCCGTCGTGCCGTTCATCACCGTGATGCTCGGATTCGCGATGACCTTGGCGGTCCCATTCTCGGCCAGCCAATTGACGAGCAAATTGACTTCGCCCGCCTCGAAGATGCCGCTTAGGCTCGCCGTTCCCGTGATGGGATTGACGGCACCGGTGATCTTTGAGGCGGCATCACTCGTCGCAGCTCCCAGGTTTTGGAAGTCAATTCCGAGTTTTCGAGCTTGAGTACGATTTAATTGCGCGATTCGCACATGGACGATGATTTGCTGTTCGCCGGGAACCTCCAACATGTTGATGACGAAGTCATTGTTGTTGAAGTTGTTGCCGAAGCCCCCTCCCCCTTGATTCCAACCGCCTCCGCCCCAGCCTCCTCCACCCCAGCCACCACCACCCCAACCTCCTCCGCCGTAGCCGTTGCCAAAACCGTTTCCGTTGCGAGCCATCCACTCGGCTCGGATCACCTGCATGATTTGCGCGGCCTCCTCTTGATCGCGGGCTTGCCCCTTAACGATCAATCGGAAGGTCAGCGGCACGAGATAGACTTGGCTATTCGGAAAGAGAACCTGCAGTTGCCGCTCCAGCTTGCCGTAGTCTTCGCGCTGTTGATTTTCGAGATTGGGATCGCGAATGACTTCGACGCGATAGATCACCGGATCGGTGGCCGCATCCCCTTCAAACCACAGCGTCAGATGTGTCGCACCCATTTGGGTGCCAATCACGGAGATCTCCACCGGGCTGAACTGGATGACGTCGATCACCGACGGATCGGCGATGAACCAGCGCGCGATGCGGCTGCGTGTGATCACAAGTTGGCTGCGGTGATGAATAACCTCCAACTCTTCTTCCGCTTGAGGCATCTTGGCGATTTGATGGTGCAGCGGCTTCTTGTCTTTTTTCTGAGTGCCTTGGCCATAAGCGACTTGTTCGACCGGGAATGATTGGGGCTGCTGAAACGCGGCTGGAGGATAATTCGCCGGGACCGCCGATCCGGATGCGGGATAAGACGAAGGAGCGATGGCAGGCGGATAACCCTGCGCCGGGCAGCGCGAAGTTGACGCCAACAACACCAGCATGGCAAGAAGGCTCGCCAACCCTGCACTGGGGTTGGCGGCAAGTCCGCCCCTACGGTGAATGACTGTGGAAGCTCGAAACATCCGACGCTCTCCTCGTGCGGTGTCCACCGCGATTCTTGGATTCACGCCTCGAATAATTGCCGGACGCGGTCACCTGTTGGTGGCGAGTTCACCCGTGGTCGGGTGGTCTCCGCCCAAAATGTGCCCACGACGCGCCGAGAGACCGGCGCGTGGAATCTGTATCGGTTGGGGTGTTTCTTTGGATTGACTGAGGTTTTCGTTTTTTTCCGGTCTTAACGGCATTACCTGACTCAGCTGAATTCTCAAAGAAGTGGCAGCGGCACAATCTGCCGAAGGCAAAGCTTCAAAACGAAAACAGCCTCGATCCGAAGAGCGAGGCTGGTGAAGAAGGTGTTGTCGGAACCGCAATTTGGCCGCAGCTACCAAACGTAGTCGGTGCTGCGGTGGAAGCTGGGTTGGCCGGGGAAGTACCACGGTCGGCGATAGCTGTAATACGGGAAGTGATTCTGCCCCATTTCGGCCCCGGATCGGTACAGACCGGGACCGAACGCTTGGTCATAAGCCGCGGCCGCATACGGGCTGAGTCCCCCGCCTCCGGACATGCCCCCACAAGCCGAGCATCCGGGAGCAGGCATCATCGGCATCTGCATAGGGATTTGCATCGGCTGCGCGGCCGGCATCATCATCGGCATGACCATCATCGGGACGGCGACGTAATTAGTCCGAGCCGCCAGCGGAGCCGTTGTCACGCAGTTTTGATCATTGGCCGGCAACGCCGATTGGACCTTGTTTTCGTGAATCACTCGTTCGTTCGTGACGTGGACATCAGTGGGAACCGGAACCGCGTTGACCGAGTAATCCACATCATTCTGAGCGACACGCGGGCTGCCAACGGCAGGCGTTCTCAGTGTTGTTGGTTTACCTCGCACGCCCGCGAAAGCAGTGGTCGTGGAGAGAGTCAGAAGCGTCAGACACAGGGCTGATCGGAGAGAAAAAAATCGCATGGGGTACCTCTTGGGTTGGATGTCGTCGCCCAACCGTCGGTGAGTACCGCGAGAAATGCACGAGCCGCCATGCTCACATTTCTCGGCCATTCATCGACGCATCTGGGCGAAGCCGGAACAACAGCCGAACCGTGAGGCAGAGGGGAGTTGCCATCGGTGGCAGACGGGTCGCACAGTATTCGTCGCGTAGGTCACTGTCCGCGAGAATCCAATCGCTTCCGGTAAAACTTGCCAGTTTTCGCCACACCCTGCCGGCCGTGACGGTCGCGCTCGTTGCGCGAATTTTTCGGAAGATGCGGAGAAACACCGATTCTCCGACCGATCAAGGAAGAGACGGGCCGCGCTTTGTGCGGTACTAGGGGCGATGTGTGTTCGGCCGCAGAACTCGCGGCTGTGACCAGCGAGGGAGGCGATTATGTCAAGCAGCCTGTGGGCAACTGCGGTTATCGTGGTTTTGGGAGGCGGTCCCTACGACTGTCAAACCTGCAATCAAGGCGGCGGGTTCGTCGGTGGAGCGCCGATGGGTGTCGCGTCCGTCGGCGGGTACGGAGGATATGGCGGCTACGGCGGGACGGGCGGTGGCCTCTACTCGACCGGCATGGGACTCAATGGCTACAGCGGTTCCAACGGCGACACGCTGCTGCCGTTTGACACGCAAGAGGCTTGGATGCACGGGCACTTCCAAGAGATTGGTGCCTATCCCGGCTATGCTCATTTCCGACCGTACAATTACAAGCACGTCTTCTCACAAACCGACTTGTCGTACCGCTGGGGCCAGCCACACGGGATGCCGTACTCGCAACAGTGGTGGCACCGCTATCAAACGCGAGCGTCATTGACTCCGCCCGTGCAAGTGCAAATGTCACAGGCTCAGGCGAACTACGAAACCGAGATGGCTCGGCTACGGGCTTGGCGAGATTTCCAAGCGGAACAAGCTCGATCGGCTCCGCCCGCGAATTACAACAATTACAACTACGCCGCCCCGAATGTTGGCCAGCAGATCGTGATCGATCCCGCGACACAGGCCGCTCTCGAACAACAAGCGGGCGCGCGAGCCTACGTCATTCCGGCTGCACCGACGCAGAACTTTCCGCGATCGAATGCCGCTCCGATGATTCAAGAGTTCGATCCGCAGTTCGCGCCCAGTGGACCGAACCTCCGCTGAATCAACGGAAGCTGTCGGCCGAGTTCCGGCTCTCGACGCTGATGCCATCACGACACCTCAGTCCCGACGACTGAGGTGTTTTCGTTTTGGCGTTCCTGAGGTGTTTTCGTTTTGGCGTTCGTAGATCGGACGCCCACGTCCGGTCATTTCTTCAGACATAGACGTCCGAACTACGAGAGCTACACAGACCAGGTAAGCTGCGGTCGGTTTGCTGTGTTTGCCAACAATGTCGTGGAATCCGGTTATGCGGCGTCGATAAGAACTGACAGTCATGCCGCGCGTTCGGCGTGGTGCAGGCACTTCGCCTGCACGGTGAGATCACTGAGGACCAAGGACCGGTCACCATGCAATGGACTTCTTGGCTGGAAGCGATTCGGAATGCTGTCACCCCGTCGGTCAACGCTCGTCGTCGTGGAAACACGACTCGCAATGAGCCGGCCGAGACTCTCGAAGACCGTTCACTGCTATCGGTGACGTCGTTCTTCATCAACGGGCAACTCAGCGTCAGCTCGGACGGCAGTGATGACATCACGATCCGGCCGAACCCGCTCAATCAAAACCTGGTGCAAGTGCTCGCGAATGGGACTCCCGTCACTTCGTTGCCGACGGTTCTGGCGAGCAACGTCTCGTCGATCGTCGTGAATGGCGGTGACGGGCCGAATACGATTGATCTGAGCCTGCTGACCTCCGCGCGGCTGACTCAGAATCCGAGCATCAGCGTCGATGGCAAGCACGGTGATGACATCATCAATGGCACGATCAATCTCAACGAGACGCTGCTGGGTGGGCACGGCAACGACTTGATCAGCGGTAGCTCGCTCGTCGATCTGATCGACGGCGGCGACGGCAACGACACGATCAGCGGTGGGTCGGGCAACGACACGCTGAATGGCGGCAACGGCAACGACGACATCGACGCTGGCCAAGGCAACGACACGGTCAACGGTGGCGACGGACTCGACACGATTGATGGTGGTGCGGGTGCCGACTCAATCGTCGCCGGCGATGGAGCCGACTTGGTCGATGGTGACACACCCGGCTTCAGCGGAGCCGGCAACGACACGATCCTCGGCGGTCAAGGCAACGACACGATTCGTGGCGGTGACGGCAGCGACGTTATCAACGGCGATGGCCAACACGACTCGATTCTCGGCGGCAATGGCGATGACTCGGTCTACGCGGGCAGCGGCAACGACTTCGTCGATGGCGGTGCTGGAGCTGACAAGCTGTTTGGCAATGCGGGGATCGACACGATCAACGGTGGAGCCGGCAACGACAACATCAACGGCGGCAACGACGCGGATCTGATCCGTGGTGACGATGAATTTTTCGCGCTGACCGGCAACGACACGATTGACGGCACCGGTGGCAACGACACGGTTTTCGGCGGAAACGGCAATGACTCAGTCGCCGGCGGCATCGGCCAGGATATGGTTGATGGTGGCAATGGGACCGATACGGTGAACGGTGGCAATCAGAATGACACCGTCCTGGGTGGCGACGGCAATGACAACGTCTCTGGCGGTGAAGGAAATGACGTCGCCTTTGGTGACGACGCCCTTCCCGGCGGTTTCGGCAACGACACACTGAACGGCAACGCTGGCAATGACTCGCTCTTCGGCGGCGATGGCAACGACAGCGCGTTGGGTGGAGCTGGCAACGATTCGATCCTCGGCCAAGGGGACGATGACACGCTTGACGGACAAGCCGGTAATGACACGCTCGATGGCGGTCTCGGCGACGACGTGCTGGTCATCCAGATCGCGAATGGAACCGACCTTACCACAGGCGGAACAGCGGGCAATGACACCTTGCGATTCGTGGGCACGAACTCCGCGGATGTGATCACCGTTGGGCAAAACGCTGCCGGCCAATTGACCGTTGGCAACGGAACGTCCACGGCCGCGATCACCAGCACGGCCGCGACGGTTCAGATCGACGCGCTCGGTGGCAATGACACGATCAACATCAACATA
This sequence comes from uncultured Planctomyces sp., assembly GCA_964539995.1. GTDB lineage: Bacteria > Planctomycetota > Planctomycetia > Planctomycetales > Planctomycetaceae > SXKJ01. Next base: position 5,202 of record CAZILR010000031.1, on the reverse strand, counting down.
CTCGATGGAACGCCCGGCGATTTGGTGATCGTCAACGGTGGCGATGGCAACGACATCATCGCCGCGAACAACCGAGCAGTTGGCTCCACCAGGCTGACCGTCAACGGAGACGCTGGCAACGACACGATTGCCGGCAGCGCGGGGAACGACGTCATCTTCGGTGGCGATGGCAATGATTCGATCAATGCCGGAGCCGGGGCCGACAGCGTTCTCGGTGGGCTGGGCAACGATGCAATCAGCGGATCAGTTGGCAACGATACCCTGCAAGGTGGTGACGGCAGTGACGCCATCGATGGTGGTGCTGGCGATGATCTCGCGTCTGGTGAAGCGGGTAACGACACCCTCACGGGTGACGATGGACTCGACACGCTGATCGGTGGCGACGGTGACGACGCGCTCAACGGCATGGCAGGCAACGACTCGATGTCGGGCGGTCTCGGTGCGGACTCACTCACCGGAGGGGACGGCAACGACTTCGGCGATGGCGGAGCTGGTAATGACAACCTCAACGGTCAGAATGGCGACGACCAGCTCAAGGGTGGCGACGGCGACGACAACATCCTGGGCGGTGTCGGCAACGACACCATCAATGGTGGCAACGGTCAGGATTCAATCACCGGCGATGACGGTAACGACCTGATCACCGGCATGGATGGCGACGACACCGTCAGCGGCGGCATCGGCAACGACACCGTGCTCGGCGGCGACGGTCACGACGTTCTGTCGGGCAACGAGGACAACGACATCGTGCTCGGCGAAGACGGCAACGACACGGTCAACGGCGGTGCCGGAAACGACACAGTCGCCGGCAACCTCGGCACCGACACACTGCCGGGAGCCACAGCATCCGAAATCAACGAGAACTTCCAATTGTCCGGCCTCGTGCGTGCTCAATTGAATTTCTGAGAGTCCACGGTCGCGAGCGAGTTCCGAATCCCGCACAGCCCGGCTGATTCACGACCAGCCGGGCTGTTTTTGTTTCCACATCGGACTCAAGTCACCGAAGCGTGAGTTTTGAAGTTGCGAGGGCGAACACTCCTGACGCACAGAATCGCGGCCGCTGGGGACATTCGCCCTCGCTGACGCTTCGGGTTAAAGTTCGCCTGCGTTCGACCTGACTCCGCTTGTCCTTCTAGTCCGAAGCTCTCGCCACCGTGACCGCACTGGCTCCCAGCGTTGATCCGCTTACCGTGATTCCGCCCACCAGCGAGCCGACGGCATCTCTCTCGACGGCTCGCGCCGAGTATCAGCGACGGCGCGATGGCTTCTTCATCGAGCTGCAACAGTTGGCGAAGATTGACCGCAAGCTGTCGCTGATGCGGTTGGGATTGTTTCTCATGGGATTGGGTTTGGCGGCGATGTCGCTGACGCCCAGTGACGTCGCGTCGTGGTGGTGCCTGATACCGTTTGGGCTGTTCGCTGTGGCCATCGTGCGTCACGAACGAGTAGCGCGGCGATTGGATCGCTGTCGCCGAGGGATCGCGTATCACGAGGCGAATCTCGACCGCGTCGATCATCGTTGGCAAGACTCGCAACCGCTGGGCGAGCGCTACGTCGATGAGCATCATCCTTACGAATACGACCTGGACCTGTTCGGCAAGGGATCGTTGTTTCAGCTTCTCTGTCGAGCGCGCACGCGGCTGGGCGAAGACACGTTGGCCACTTGGCTGCGGACCTCAGCCAGCCCCTCGGCGATCGACTTCCGACAGCGCGCGATCAACGAATTGCGGAACCGAGTGGACTTACGCGAAGCGTTGGCGTTGCTGCCGGCGGAGGTGCATGACTCGATTGACCAGTCGCTGTTGCAGGATTGGGCTTCGCGTGCGCCTCGGCTGTTGTCGCGCACGTTGTTGGTGACGGCCGGACTTCTGGCGGTCTCGGCCATCGTGACTGGATTTGGCTGGTGGGTGCTCGGATGGCCGCTGGCGTATTTCGCGGCGGTCATCATCGGTGAATTGATCCTGCATTTCGCACACAAGAATTTTCTGAATCAGGTGGCCCACGACATCGACCGAGCCGACGTTGGACTGGCGATCCTCGCGCAAGTGCTCAACGTGATCGAAGCCGAACGATTTCAGACTCCGTTCCTGACCGCGCTACGGTCGCAGCTCGACACCGAGCGGCATCCTCCCTCGTGGCAGATTCGCCGGCTGCACCGATTGGATGCGTGGCTCGACAGCTCGTTGCACAATCAGTTCTTTGTGCCGTTCGCGTTCTTGCTGTGCCTACCGATCTGGCTGTCGCACGCGATCGAACGCTGGCGAGCGACCGTTGGCCCGCACATCGCGCAATGGCTCGATGCGGTCGGACAGTTCGAGGCGATCAGTTCGCTGTCCGGCTACGCCTTTGAGCATCCCGCCGATCCCTTTCCAGAGATCGTCGGCTCTGAGCCACTCGTCGATGCGGTCGGCCTCGGACATCCGTTGATCCCTGATGAACGCTGTGTGCGGAACGATGTGCGGTGTGGTCGGCAGCCGCAGTTGGTGATGGTCAGTGGCTCGAACATGTCCGGCAAGAGCACGCTGCTGCGAACGATTGGATGCAACATCGTGCTAGCATTCGCGGGTGCTCCGGTGCGAGCGACCAAGCTGCGGCTCTCTCCGTTCGTGCTGGCGACGTCGATCCGTGTGCATGACTCGCTGCTCGAAGGGGCGTCGTTGTTCTTCGCGGTCATCTCGCGACTGAAAGGGATCGTCGAACGGACCGGCGGGCAAACTCCCCTGCTCTTTCTGATCGACGAAATTCTACCCGGCACGAACTCGCACGATCGCCGCGTCGGGGCCGAAGCGATCATCCGCCAACTGCTGCATCGCGGCGCGGTCGGTCTCGTGACGACACACGACCTGGCCCTGACCGACATCGTCGAGAAGCTCGGTCACATCGCCATGAACGTCCACTTTGAAGATCGTCTCGAAGAGGGACGCATGACGTTCGACTATCAACTTCGCCCCGGAGTCGTCCGCCGCAGCAACGCTCTGGAATTGATGCGACTGATCGGTCTGGGAGAACCAGTCGGTTCCGGCCAAGAACCGGAATCCGGAATCCGATAGCCGTTATCCCACTTTTCCACCGCAGACCGTCCGCTCAATTTTGCTGTCGGTGGTCAGTAACTCGTCGAGCGGATCACTGCTGTCGCCCAACGAGACCATGATTAAGTCCGCCCGTTTGCCTGGCGTGAGTGATCCGCATTCATGTTCGCAGCCGAGCGCCCGTGCCCCGGTCAATGTGCCGAGTTCCAGCAGCGTGCTCGGAGCGACACCAGGGAATCGCTTGCGAAGAAAGATCAACTCGTTCCACAAACTCAGGTCCGGATTCGATCCACGCCCATCGGTGCCGAGCGCGACGTTCGCTCCCTTCGCCAACAGGCGTCGCCACGGATGCGGTTCGTGCTCGAAGAACTCGTGCGTGCGCGGGCAGTACACGACCGACATCTGCGGACGAGCCGCGATGAACTCGATCTCGTCGTCCGCCAAATAGTTTCCATGCACGACCAACGCTCGCGGCGCGTTGGCGAGAACTCGCAAGATGTCGAGCGGCCGGCGGCCGGTTGGCAGTCCGTCCTCCGGCCAGGCACCGAACGACTTCAACATCTCGACGAATGGGCCGCCTCCGTCCGCGAGAAACTCCAGTTCTTCACGGGTCTCCGCCAAGTGCATCGCAACCGGCGCGTCGAATCGCTTCGCCAACTCGACCGAGCGGTCCAGCAACTCCGGCGCGACGCTGTACGGTGCATGGGGCGACAAGCCGTAAGTCACTCGCTCGGTCTGACCACGGCGTGCCAACCATCCCTCCGCGAGTCCGATCTGAAGCTCGATTGCCTCAGAACGCAGGCCAATCAGTTCGCGAAACGCGATGATGCGCGGACGATGCGGAGATAGCGCCGCCTCATCCCAGCCAGTCGTGGCAATTTCACCGAGCAACGTCGTGCCAGTCGATTCTGCTTCAGTGGATCCGGCAAGCAAGGCGTCCCGCTGAACCGTCGAAGCCGGAGTGAACTCACGGCGGCGGTACGCGACCAACGAGCGAATCCAGTCGGTGAACGGAAACGCCGGCTGGAATGGCTGCTCGACGAGACTGAATTCCAAATGCGCGTGAGCGTTGACCAAGCCGGGCAGGATCGCGACGTCTCCCAGGTCGGTCGCAGTTTCGTGCGGTTCGGCAGTACGGACGGCCGTGATGACGCCGTCCAATAATTCAATCAGCCCGTTTTCGATCGGAGGGCGATCAACCGGGAGAATCCACTTCGCTTTCAGTCGCCGAGGAATCATGGCGAGATCGTAATCCCACGAATGCAGAACTGAGTGGCACAGCTTGCATCAAGCTGTGCCACTCTGGGTGAAACGACGCCGCGTCGTGTTTTTCCCATTGTTGGCGAGATCATGTTTCCAATGACTTCGCTAACAGCTTAAACCAAGTTAGCGTGTTCTTCGATCATGCCTCGCAAAGAGGGAAACCTCATGAGCCAAGCTGCCAATTCTCGATTTACTCAAGCTGCAGCAGGCGTTTTCGCTGGCGTGCTCTTGGGGATGCTGATTGAAGTCTGTTTCTTTTGGCCTGACGGTGATTGGCCCCCACCAAGACAGTTTATTCTTCGCCTCTCCGGTGGTGTTCGACTCCCGGTCGCCGGTCCAGCGATCGGCGCGATCTTCCTGGCCATCTTGGGTGCGACGACCGGCGGAATCACAATTCGTGGGATGGTCAGCGCGGTAGCGATTGGCAGTTCGACAGGAGCATTCATCGGCATCTTTGCTGGAGGAGTCCTTGGTGCGGTGTTGTCTGATCTCAGAGATCGCCGCCTTGCGGCAGCAGGGTTTCATGTTCCGAAAGATGCGGCGATCGACAAGGGCTCGCAGATTAACGGACTAATGATTGGTGTGATTGGCGGTACGGTGATCGGCATCGCCGTGGGGATCATCGTCGAGCTTCGCTCACGTCATCGCTGTCGAACAACCGCCAGTGAACAAAACGAGGAGAGTGCCACGTCGCAGTCGGACGACTGAGCGATCGAGTCTCGGCAGCACAGCACCGAGTTTCTTGGCTTCGCGATCAGCAAGGTCACACAAACTCAACCGGTCGGAACGTGCCGCCCAAGACGGGTTCGCTGGGGATGCTCAGCCAGCGGTCGAGCAACGTGGCGTAGATCGAACGGAAGTCAGTGTGGAACTTCAGGTCGCCGTCGTCGAGGTCGGTCAGGCTCGGATG
>CAZILR010000030.1:6932-17975 GCA_964539995.1 uncultured Planctomyces sp. | reverse complement strand
GACCTCGGCGTGATGGTCCCGTGCGAAATCATTTTGCAGAACGCTCGCGAGCGAAACGCACAGATCATCGGGCTGAGCGGCCTGATCACACCGTCGCTTGATGAGATGGTCCACGTCGCGCGAGAGATGAAACGGCAAGGCTTCGAGATTCCGCTGTTGATCGGCGGTGCGACGACATCGTCGAAGCACACTGCCGTGAAGATCTCGCCGGAGTACGATCAGACCGTCGTGCATGTCCTCGACGCATCGCGATCGGTTCCAGTCGTCGAGAACCTGCTCGATGCCGACAGCAAATCGAACTTCGATCGCGAGAATCGCGAAGCTCAAGACCGCGACCGAGCCAACTTCGCCGATCGACAGGCCCGATCACTTGTGCCGTATGCCGACGCACTGGCTCGGCGATTCGCGACCGATTGGACAACGGTCGAGATTCCGACTCCGGAATTCCTGGGCTTGCGTACGCTCGACGATTTTCCGTTGGCGGACCTCGTCCCGTTCATCGACTGGTCGCCGTTCTTCTCGACCTGGGAACTGCGCGGCAAATTCCCGGCGATCTTCGAGGACGCCGTGGTCGGTTCCGAAGCAAAGAAGCTGTACGACGACGCTCGGCAGTTGCTGGATCAGATCATTGCGAACCGCTGGCTGACCGCTCGCGGCGTGTACGGCTTCTGGCCCGCGAGTTCAGTGGGCGATGATGTTCTGGTTTTTTCACCCCCTCACCCCCTCACCCCTTCCCCCTCTCTTGCCGGTGACAAGGTGACAAGGTGGCAAGGTGACATGGTGACGCTCGCGACCTTCCCCATGCTCCGCCAGCAGTGGGAGCGGCAAGGCCAGAAGGACTTCCGATCGCTGGCTGACTACATCGCGCCGGCAGATTCGGGGCGGCAGGACTACATCGGCGCGTTCGCGGTCACGACGGGGTTTGGTTGCGATGAACTCTGCGAGAAGTTCGACAAGGCTCACGACGATTACCAGTCGATCATGGCCAAAGCCCTCGCCGACCGCTTGGCCGAGGCGTTTGCCGAATGCTTGCACAAACGAGTCCGCTCCGAATGGGGCTACGGCCGCAGCGAGAATCTGTCGCCCACCGACCTGATCGAAGAAAAGTATCGCGGCATCCGTCCGGCATTCGGTTATCCCTCCTGCCCGGACCACACCGAAAAGCGGACGCTGTTCCACCTGTTGCAGGCCGAGCAGCACACTGGCATCACGCTGACCGAAAGCTTCGCGATGTGGCCGGCCGCATCCGTCAGTGGCCTGTACTTCGCGCATCCAGATTGTCGTTATTTCGCCGTGGATCGTATCACTCGCGATCAAGTCGAAAGCTACGCGAAGCGAAAAGGAATGCCGGTCGAACAAGTCGAACGCTGGTTGGCTCCAAATCTCGGATACTGAACCGTGAAATCAAGGTGAGCCGAATGGTCACGCTGGCCGAATGGCAGAGCACCTGGAATCAATTGGACTTGCCGTGTCCATCGTCGTTTGCCGAATTGAAGGCACATTACGACGAAAGCCATCGGGCCTATCACACGCTGCGGCATCTGCGCGAGTGCTTCGATCATCTGGATTCCGTCCGACATCTGGCGGAACGGGCGGCCGAAATCGAATTGGCGATCTGGTTCCATGACGCCGTGTACGATCCGCGTCACAGCGACAATGAAGAACGCAGCGCCGTGTTGGCGGCCGAGGCATTGATTGGTGCAGGTGCAGATCAGCGTGTGATGGAACGCATCCAGAATCTGATTCTCGCCACCAAGCACACGGTGATTCCGACGGATCCGGACGCCAAGTTCCTCGTGGACATCGACCTCGCGATCTTGGGAGCCGAAGTCTCTCGCTTTGACGAATACGAGCAACAAATTCGTCACGAATACGCCTGGGTTCCCGAAGTCACGTTTCGACAAGGACGGAGCAGCATCCTGTCGCACTTCCTGAATCGGCCTCAGTTGTATCTCACCGATTGGTTCGCCGAACGATTCGAGCAGTCCGCTCGCGGCAACCTTGGGCGGTCACTGCAACAGCTTCGACCATGAGTTCGGTCAAATGGCTTCGCCTTCAGTCTCTGTCGCAGCGATGAACAACTCCGACGCGTTGCACTGGAAGCCGGGCAGCGCGCCTTCGCCGGTGAGTGTGTCCGACTTGTGCAATTGGGTGACGGAGCCGTGGCACTCAAATGAGGACACGACCCAAACCGCGAAGTGGGAACTTGTTGGTTGTGACTGTGCCAAGGTAAATTTCAGGTGACACGGGCTTCGACCGCCAACATCCCACAGGAGATCGCACCATGAAACTCACTCGACCAATCCTGCGCCAGGTCGTCTTCGCGTTTGTGATTGCGGGGCTGATCGCTGGCCGATTCGCGGCGGCGGACGAAGGGCCGAAGCCGATCCGCGCGCTTCTGGTGACGGGAGGGTGCTGCCACGACTACGAGGCACAGAAGAAGATCATCTCTGAGGGCGTGACCGCTCGCGCCCAGGTGAATTGGACCATCGTCCACGAAGGCAAGGACCGCACCGACAAAGTCAGCATCTACGCCAAGCCAGACTGGGCGAAGGGGTTCGATGTGGTCGTCCACAATGAATGCTGCGGCGCGGTGGACGATGTGGCGTTTGTTGAGCGAATCGCCAAGCCGCACTTTGACGGCGTGCCGGCGGTGATGCTGCACTGTTCGACGCACAGTTACCGCGCGGCTCAGACCGACGAGTGGCGACAAGTGGTGGGCCAGAGGTCGATGAGCCACGAAAAGGCTCGTGATTTGGAGATCAAAGTCGTCGCGGCCAAACATCCCGTGATGCGCGGCTTCCCGGACGGCTGGATCGATCCAGTGGACGAACTCTACAAGAATGAGAAGCTGTGGCCGACCTTGGTTCCGCTGGCGCAGGCTTACGGCGTCGAGACGAAGAAAGACCATGTCGTGATCTGGACCAACACCTACGGCAAGGGCCGAGTCTTCGGGACCACGCTGGGCCATTCCAACGCCACGATGCAGGATCCGGTGTACCTCGACCTCGTGACGCGAGGCTTGCTCTGGGCCTGCGACAAGCTCGACGAGAACGGCCAGCCAAAACTAGGCTACGGGCCGATCACGTCCAAGAAATAAATCAGCCGGAACGCGCGAGCGTCCGGTTCGGAGCAGACTCGAAAACCGGATGCTAGCGCGTCAGTTTGAAATTGAGATGCCACCAGCGACTGAGTCGATGTCAGATTGCCTGTCATATCCGCAGCCCGGCTTTGCCATCCGTGGGAAATGGCAGACTGCCTGCGGATGGCAAAGCCGAACTGCGGATGAAAACAGTCAAGCTTTGTTGTTGGTTGGTCAATTGCTGGTCGGAGCACTATCGCGTTCCGGCTGATGAATTCATCACCCCTCTTTCTGGGAGACCACGCTATGAACCTCGACATCGCAAAACTCTCGCGCCGTGATTTCGTGGAACGATCCATCCTGGCGGCGTCCGCCGCGCTGGCGGCCGGCTCGGTGCCCAACTTGGCTCGCGCCGACGAGGTCGGGGAGGCGCGCAAGGTTGGGCCGAACGGCAAAATTCGTGTGGCAGTGATTGGCGTGAATGGCCAAGGAGCCGGGCACGTCAACGAGTGGCTGAAGAATCCGCACTCCGACTTGGTGGCCATTTGCGATGTCGATCCGGCGGCCTACGCGAAGATCGCAAAGAAGTTTGAAGACCGCTCGCGCGTGCCCCAGCATTTCACAGACGTGCGGAAGCTGCTCGAGAACAAAGACATCGACGCGGTGTCGATCGCCACGCCCAACCACTGGCACGCCGTGATGGCCGTGTGGGCCATGCAAGCCGGCAAAGACGTGTACGTCGAAAAGCCGTGCAGCCATAACGTGCATGAAGGCCGAGTCATCACGCAATGGGCGCGCAAGCTCGGACGGATCTGCCAGATGGGCGTGCAAAGCCGCAGCATGACGGGCATGCGCGAATCGCTCGCGTTCATTCACAGCGGCAAGATCGGGCCTGTGAAGTTTGCGCGAGCCATTTGCTATCGGCAGCGGCCCAGCATCGGCCTGGTCGAGACTCCCGCGCCGGTCCCGTCGGGACTCGATTTGGATTTGTGGTGCGGCCCCGCTCCCAAGGCGGTCCCCATTCGCAAACGGTTCCACTACGACTGGCACTGGGTCTGGGAAACCGGCAATGGCGACCTGGGCAATCAGAATCCGCACGAACTCGATAAAGCCCGCTGGGGTCTGCAAAAGCAGGAGCTGCCCAAGCAAGTGGTCAGCTTGGGCGGTCGCCTGGGCTACATCGACAACGGAACCGTGGCCAACTGCCAATTGACGCTCTACCGCTGGGACGATGCGTTCCTGATCTCGGATGTGCGCGGCTTGCCGATCAAGACTCCGATCACACTCGGCCTGAAGAAAGGCGGGCCGTTCCAGGGAGCGGCGAACATCTGGTACGGCACCGAAGGTTATGTGGTCGGTCCGAATTACACGTCGGGCGTCGCCTTCGATTACGACGGCAACCAGATCGCCAAATGGTCGGGCGGCGACTACCAGGCCCACTTCGCCAACTTCGTCAAGGCGATTCAAAGCCGCAACTACAAAGACTTGCACCTGGATATCGAGGACGGACACCTTTCGAGTGCTCTGGCTCACCTGGGGAACGTGTCCTATCGAACCGGCACCGCCGTGCCTGCGGGAACAAGGCCGAGCGAGTGGGTGAACGATCGAGGCGTCGCCGAAACGCTCGACAGCTTCGAGGGCTATCTGCGCGAGAACGAAGTCGATTTCAACCAGACGAAGTATTATCTCGGCCGTGCCTTGACGATCGACCCGAAGACCGAGCTTTCCACCGATCCGCAAGCCAACGCCCTCTTCACGCGCGAATATCGGAAAGGCTACGAGCTTCCGGAAGTCACGGCGTAAATAGGTGGCCACAATGTACCGGTTAATGACGATCGCCGCCGTTTTTCTAGTGGTTCCGTGCAGCGGCGCGGGCCTCGCTGCCGCGTCTTTGTGGCATGTGGCACCTGCCGGAGACGACGAGGCGTCCGGAACCCTGGAGAAACCCTTCGCGACGGTTCAGCGAGCCCAACAGGCCGCTGAGCCGGGCGATACGGTCTTCATTCGGGGTGGCATCTACAAGATGACCGAAGCGCAGATCGCCCAGCGAAAGGGAATCTTTGGTCGTGTCATCGTGCTTAACAAGAGCGGTGAGCGCGGCCGACCGATTACCTATCGGTCTTATCAGAACGAGTCCCCGGTCTTCGATTTCTCGGCCGTGAAGCTGACCGACATCCGCTGCACGGCGTTCTACGTCAGCGGATCGTGGTTGCACTTGATCGGACTCGACATCACCGGCGTGCAGGTCGCGACGAAGGAACCCACACAGTCGATCTGCGTCGAAAGCCAGGGGAGCCACAACGTCTTCGAACGGCTCTCTCTGCACGACGGGCAAGCGATCGGCATCTATCATGTGCGCGGTTCGGACAACCTGTTTCTGAATTGCGATGCGTGGAACAACTGGGACTACACTTCGGAAGACGGCAAGGGGGAAAACGTGGATGGCTTCGGCTGCCATCCGCCGAAGGGGAGCACCGGAAATGTCTTTCGTGGCTGCCGAGCGTGGTTCAACAGCGATGACGGCTACGACTGTATTGGCGCAAGCGAGGTCGTGCGGTTCGAGCATTGTTGGGCGGCCTACAGCGGGTACTCGCCGAAGTTCGAGCGTTTGGCCAATGGCAACGGTTTCAAGATCGGCGGTTACGGTTCACGTCCGGTCAACAAACTGCCAAACCCAATCCCGCACCATGTGGTTCAATTCTGCGTGGCCGTGAGAAACAAGAGCAGCGGCTTTTACGCGAACCATCATCCCGGCGGCTGCGACTGGATCAACAACACGGCCTATCGCAACGGAACCAACTTCAACATGCAGGGCCGTCTGGCCGACAATCAAACCGAAGTCGATGGGCACGGCCATCGCTTGATCCGCAACCTGAGCTATGGGACACGGCGGGAAATCTCGAACTTCGATTCCGCGAAATGTGAACTGTCCGACAACTCGTTCACCCTTGGTCTGAAACTGACCGACAAAGATTTTGTCAGTTTGGACGAGGCGGAATTCACTCGCCCCAGACAGCCCGACGGCAGTCTCCCGGCCATCGACCTGCTTCGCCCAGCGATCAACAGTGCGTTAATTGGCGCAGCCGGCAGCCGGCTCCCCAACGGAACGCGAGCCAACATCGGTGCGCTGAGCCCCAAGTGACGCGGCTCGACCACGAACGGATTTGGCGGCTCAGCAATTCTTGGACGGAAGGTCAGAGTGGGGAATGCGTGCAAACTGGAGGCACAGGCGAGTTGCCTGCACTACGGCGTCTCACGAGCCTGAAACAATCTCGGCGGGCCGCCTTTGACCGGCACTCGGAATTCGGAGTGCGAGCCGGGGGCGAGGGTGTAGATTTCGCCGTTGCGGCGGTAAGTCAGCGGGTATGAGATGTCGAAGTCGTGCGTCTTGCCGGGTTCGAGTTTGTATTTCGCGTTGCTCCAGTCGGAGTACGGGCCTTTGGTTTCGTAAACGAAATCCTCTTCGGTGAGGTTCGTCACTTTCACGCCTGGCGGAGTGAATGTGGCGAAGAGATGCGGGGTCGCCCAGCCGGCGCTCGAGAGCCGCAGTTTGGTGATGCCGAAGTCGAGGTCGGGGACGGTCGCGGTCGTGACTGGGGCCAGAGCCGTCCAGGCTTTCCAGCTTTCCAACAGCCGAGCGTTGATCTGGTCGTTGTTGAGCGTGGTGTTCTCGGCTTGATAGCCGTCGGCGAAACGAGATTTCAGAGTGAACTGCGGATCGCCATCCCAGCCGAGGCGGATCGCTCGCGTCTGCGAGTCGGGTTTGGTCAGTTCTGCGAAGCCGCTTTGTTTCAGGTCGATCTCGAACACGACGACCGGTTGTGCTCGGCGTGAGTCTCCTGACGCGACGGCTCCGCTGGGAATCACCGAGGTGGTGATGAGCAGTTTCGGCACATGAAATTGAACGCGTGTTGGGCCGTCTTTCTCGCCGACGTCTTCGACGTGGATGCCGGAACCAAGCGACAACTCGGTCCAAAGCTCGGAGTCGGCATGGCGTTTCAATTCGGGGATGGCCTCGGTCAAGAACGCTCGGTCGGCGAGCTTGGCGAACGAGTCGCCGGGAATGTCGAGCAAGTGAATGCGGGCCATGTCGGACTTCACGAGCAACTCGGTCAGTGGATCGAGCACGTCCGGCGCGAGTCCCGCTTGCAGTGCTTTGATGCTCGGCAGGTCGTCTGGCAGTGAGGATTTGATTTCCACGACCTCTGGCTGTTTCGGCGTTTTGCGTGGGTCGATGGCGGCGGCGCTCAGGCCGAGCACGACCGTGACACCGTTTTCATCGGTACTGATTGACTGCGGAAAGATCCGCGAGCGCGGCTTGTAAACCGGGATCGGCCAGAAGCGATCCGCGAACGTGCCGGCCTCGCCGAACTCGGCCATTTTCTTTTCGATGGATTCGAGCATCTTGGGGACCGTCGCCAGAACTTCCTGCTCGATGCGTCCTTTCTGCCCGTAGATTCCGCTGACAAGTCCGCTGGAAACTTTCTCGCGCGACATGCCGAAGCCTTCGACCGATACACCGGCCGGCGACGTCACATACCAGTTGTCGTTCGGGATGTTGAATCGCGACGCGACCGGCTTGAGCCGGATGCGACGGTTCTCGACGTAGGGTTGCACGTCGATGTCGATCCACACGGGACGACGAAAACCGATGACGACTTGAATCAGTCCGGCCGTCGCTGCGTGATCTTCGCCCGTCACCCAGGTGGTCCCGATGTTCATCGCCGCGTTGGACACGCCGACTTGCAGATTCAGGCGATCCTTCGCCGCTCCTTTGATGCGAAGCTGGCTCAACTGGCTGTTGTACGAGATGCCGGAGAACTGCACGCGGAAGCCGTAGCCTTCGACGTTCGTGAACTGCACGATGTCGTTGATCCGTCCGCTCAGCAGGTTCTGCGGAATTTGTTTCGGGGCCGAGTACGCCAACGCTTCGAGCATTTGATTCCCCAGCCGCGCGTACATCGCTCCGGGGATTTCGATCGCCGGGACGAACGGCTGCGCGAAGACTTCTTTCGGCGCGAGCGTTTCCTTCGGAGCGGGCAGCTTGTCGGGATCGACGTTCTTCGGATCGATCATCCAGGCGATCAACCGATCGTCGGCATAGGCATCTTTCCAGGACTCGTGGCCTCCGCCAGCAATCTCGGAATATCTCGGCGTCGCGCCTGCTGTTTTCAGTGCGTCGATCATTTCGCGCGAACGATTCACGACGACCGCGTGGTCCTCGTCTCCGTGCCAGGCCCAGATCGGAAGGTCTTTGAGCTTCTCCGCCCATTCCGGCTGACCGCCTCCCGCGAGCGGCACGATGGCACTCCAGCGCGTCGGGTCAGCGGCGGCGATCGACCACGTTCCGAAGCCACCCATCGACCAGCCAGTCAGAATCCGCCGCTTCGAGTCGATGCGATAATCCTTCTCGACTTGTTCGAGGATGCGCAGCGCGCGGTCGGCATCGGGAGTCCCGGCCAGCCAGCCTTGCAGCACTCGGCCTCGATCGTTTTCGCACTGCGGAAAGACGACGATCGCCGGGAAGCTCGTCTCACGAGCCTTCACGAGTGCTCCCAAGCCGATGTTGAGATGCACCCGGCCGTCATTGCCGCGCTCGCCAGCTCCGTGCAGGAACAGAATCTCCGGCAGCGGCTTGCTCGGCGAGTAGCTCGGCGGCACGAACACGACGTATTTGTGCTCGCCCGCGTCGTCCTTGAAAACCTTCTCGACAAAGCCTCGCTTGCCGTCATCGGCCGCGAACGCTTGTCCGACCATGACCCAAAACGCCGCCGCGATCATCCACAACCGGACTCCGTCCACACTCCGCCGACACATGATGCACTCTCCTTGCTGCCAAATCATCAAGTCAGGCTGAAAGCCTGACCTACGGGCGGAGTCTAACCGCCACCGATGGCTGGCAGGAAATGAACCTCGTCGTCGGGGCCGACCTTTGACGACAACCCGCGAGCGGACACTCTTGATCCGATGCCGACGCTCAGCCCCGGTTTCAGGCGATTTCCCTCGACGAGTCGAGAAGACACGCCGGGAAATTGTCGATCGAGTTCGGACACAATTTCAGCCACGGTTTGTCCTGCGACGTCGATGATGCCTCGACCGCCCGTGACGGGACGCAGCAGCGGAGGAATGAAGACTCGCGCCATGTTTCGCCTTGTCGCCTAGTAACCCGAAGCGTCAGCGAGAGCGAACGCTTCTTCTCTGAAGGTTTGTTGCTCGTCAAGGGAGTGTTGCTGTGTTTGCGGAGTCGTTTCGGAAAACCAGTCTTCGATCCGAGCGTTGGCGAGGTCTGGCCCATGAGGGAATTCGACTTGGCGAAAGGACGAGGTATCCATCTTCGGGCGAGCGTGGCTCGGTGAGAGCCTCGACCGAGAGAGGCTCAGCGCCAGCACGAACATTCCTCGATACCGGGTTCCGTTCGACGTCTCCGGAACAACATGACGCACTCTCCGGACAAACTTCGTTCCGCAGCGCGGTCTTGAAGGTCTTCTTGAACACGCTCCAGTTGACGGAGGTGCCGGTCCAGGCCCCAGCGTGCTTCCTCGCCGCCGACCGTGTCCTCACGCCCCCAGCTCAACCACTTCTTGGTCCACGGATTCGTCGGCATCACGTCCCAGTTCGTGCGCCGCCGCAATTCCTCCGCAAAGTTCGCCGCGCCGAGCAACAGACCGTTCATCCCATCTTCGGCTTACTTCACTCGAAACAAGCGACGCTTGCCGTGAAGCCGTGGATGTAGTTCTTGCCGCCGACGGGGCCGAGTTCGCCTTGAGCGAAGAAGCCAGCCACGGGGATTTGGCCGAGGATTCGCTGGATTTTGCTGGCGTCGTGATGCGGTTCCTCGAACAGGCGCGTGCCGCGGCCGTTGCAACTGAAGAGCAGGGCGGCGCGAGTCGGCGAGGGTTGTTCGGCTCGATGCTGATCCAGCAGGTGGATGAGGTCTTCGTCGGCGGTGTCGGCGTCGCGAATGTGGAACTGCACGGTCTGTCCCGGTCGGACGAGGTTGCCGATCGCGATCGCTCCGATTTGTTGATCCGCCCCGATCACGTTGGCGATCAAGAAATCGCCGCGACCAAACGCAGGCTTGTACTCGCTCATCGCGATGCCCAGATGCAGCCCGCGCTGCACGAGTCGCTGATCCCGCTCCGGCAACGCCGGCAAGAATTCGCGCAGGCGGTCGATCGTTGGCTTGCCACCCAACTCGAAGACAATATTGCGTTCGGACTTGGTGACCAAAAACGTCGGCCCGATCGGCCGACAGCCTTGTGACACGACCGACCGCACCTTGGGGCCGCCTTGCAGCAGGACAGCGACAGCGCCGTCCGACAGGCAATCATCGTTGAGGAAGACGCGATTCGCTCCGGGGCCGCCGCCGCTCGCCATGCCACCGAGCAGCGGTACGCCAGGAAGCTCATCCGCGAAGCGATCGATCACGGAATCGGGCACCGACGTGTACGGCTCGCCGAGTGCGAAAAGTGCCCGAGCATCGGCCGCACGTTCGGACAAATCGTCGGGAAAGCCGGTCGCGATCAAACCGTCGGGAGTCTCACCGAATTCGATGTGAAACGGAGTCAGGGTCGCTCCTGGCAGCACACCGGCCCACAGGCTCAGCGCTGGCCCGTCTTCGATTTCTTCGCCTCCGCCGACGATGGTCTCGCCGGAGCAGCCGAGCAACACATCCGCTCCCAGCTCGCGCCGAACCGTCGCCGGTAGGTCATCGAATCCGTCGGCGTGCGCGTGCGATGCAAACACGAAGCAGAGATTCGGCGACTGGCCAGCAAGCTGTTTGCGGACGTCTTCGCAGACCGCTTGAACTGCGGAATCGAGATCGGCTTCGATCGAATGACTGGCGGCGTAGGGCATGACGTGGCTTTGCGAATCTTGGAGTGGGTGACTCGATCGCGAGGCCGCGCCTCGCGCCGCGTTTCTATTCGCTGAGCGACCGGCCTACAATCCGCCCGCGATTT
>CAZILR010000030.1:0-6832 GCA_964539995.1 uncultured Planctomyces sp. | reverse complement strand
TTTGAACAAGGAATCCTCGCCATGAATTTGCTCCGACGTCTGACTCTGGGTGTCTGCTGTCTCTGCGGTGTGTCCTCGGTGGTTTTGGCGGCGGATGCTCCTAGCGGCAAGCAGCGTGTGTACTTCGGCACCTACACGGGCAAGGCGAGCAAAGGGATTTACCGCAGCGAATTGGACCTCGCGACCGGTAAGTTGTCGGAGCCGGTATTGGCGGGTGAGGCGGTGAACCCGTCGTTTCTGGCGATCGCTCCGAACCAGAAGTTTTTGTACGCGGTCGGCGAAGTCAACGACGTCAATGGGAAGAAGGGTGGGGGCGTCAGCGCCTTCGCGATGGACTCCGCGACTGGCGATCTGAAGTTGCTTAACCAGCAATCGTCCGTTGGAGCCGGACCGTGTCACATCGTTGTCGATCGCACGGGTAAGGTCGCACTGGTCGCTAATTACGGCGGCGGGAGCGCGGCAGCTCTGCCGATTTCGTCCGACGGCAAACTCGGCGAGGCGTCGAGCTTCGTTCAGCACACGGGGTCGAGCATCAATCCCGGCAATCAAGCGGCTCCGCACGCGCATTCGGTCAACGTCGATGGGGCCAACCGATTCGCGATGGTCGCGGACCTCGGCATCGACAAAGTGATGGTCTATCGGCTCGATCCCGACAAGGGGACGATCACCGCGAACGATCCGCCATCCGCGAGCGTCGATGCCGGTTCCGGCCCGCGTCACTTCGCGTTTCATCCGAACGGCAAGAACGCCTACGTCATCAACGAGATCAAGCTGACCGTCACCGCGTTCCAATACGACGCCGAGAAGGGAGTGCTGACGCCGCAGCAAACGATTTCGACTCTGCCCGAAGGCGTCACCGACCGCAAAGGGATGTCCACCGCCGAAGTCCAAGTCCATCCGAGCGGCAAGTTTTTGTACGGCTCGAACCGCGGGCATCACAGCATCGCGATCTTTTCGATCGATCAAGCCACCGGCAAGCTGACGGCTGTCGGACATCAAGGGCAGGGGATCAAGACGCCGCGCAACTTCGGTATTGATCCGACCGGCAATTATTTGCTCGCGTGCAATCAGGACAGCGACAGTGTGATCGTCTTCCGTATCAATCAGGCCACCGGAAAATTGGAACCGACCGGATCGACGGTCACGGTCGGCACGCCGGTGTGCGTCAAGTTCTTTCCGCTCGCGAAGTGACGGCGACTCCGTCACGTCGAGTGCCGAATGATCCGGCGATTCACTTCGCTGACCAAACACAGGTGGCTGGATGACCGAGCCGAAGAAGAGCCGACTTCCGCATTTTCTGGTCGGCGCATCGTGTCGCCTTTGGGGCGAACTTCGACGGCGCTACGGCGCGGTGGACTCGCAGTTCCGGAAGCGAGCCGCGTTGATTCGGCTGGGAATCTGGTTGCAGATTCCCGAACGACTCTGGGAGTCTTGGCGATTTCGTCGCGTCATCGATCAGACGGAATTGCATCCGTCCCCCGTGTTCATCATTGGATATTGGCAGTCGGGCCATTCTCTGATGCACGACCTCCTGGTGAATGATCCGCAGTTCGCAACGACGAGCCTGCTGCACTGCGCGTTGCCTTCGAGTTGGGTCACGATTGAACCGCTCGCTCGATGGATCGTGCGGCGTCGAGGCCAGAAGACTCGGTATGTCGATGCCATGCCGATGTCGGCTGACGGCCCGCAAGGGGACGACTTGGCAATGGCGAATCTCACCGACCTGTCGATCTACCACGGCTACACGTTCCCGCGTTCCTACGACACCATCTTTCGGCGAGCCGTATTGTTTGAAGGAGTCTCCGCCGACGAGCAGTTGGCTTGGAAACATTGCTATCGCTGGTTGCTTCAAAAGGTGGCGTGGCGCACGGGCCGACCTCGCTTGCTGTCTCGCAACGCCGCGCACACCGGGCGAGTGCGACAACTGTTGGAGTTATTTCCCAAAGCGAAATTCATTCACCTGCATCGCAATCCGTATCGAGTCTTCGCGGCCCAGGAAACCAAGTGGCGTTCGTTGTGCGGACTGTGGGCGCTACAAACTCCGAACATCGAGCAGCTCGTCGCGGACACGCTTCGGCTCTATCCCGTGCTGATGCGACAGTTCCTAGCGGATCGAGAACAGATCCCCGCCGGTCAATTGGCGGAGGTTCGTTACGAGGAGTTGCTGGCCAATCCATCCGGCACACTGCGCCGAGTCTATGCGGAGCTGGATCTGCCAGGATTTGAGGCGTTCGAAGATCGCTTGGCGGCTCCAGGGAAATCGCAACTTTGGCAACTCGCCGGCCACGACGTCACTCTGACCACAGACCAAATCGAATTGGTTCAGCGAGAATGGGGCTTTGCATTCCCGGCTCTCGGCTACCCGCTCGATCCAACGCTGATGGCTGAGCCAGCGGCGACGATCATGGACGACTAGAAGTCGGTGTTCAAGAGGGTGTTGGATCGCAAGAAATTCGCCCAGTATGCACTGATCGGTTCATCGCGCCTGGTACTCGGTGTCCATCGGTTGTCGCATCTTCTCGAATTTGCCGGACGCGATCTTCCGTGTGCGGGAATTCGCCATCTGGTGGAGTTGAACCTGAGCGATTTGACGAACGGCCGCTTGGTTTCAAGAATCCCGCCCCCGCCGCGTTCCACCTGTCGCGCAGTCCTTCCGGAGTCCGTGTTCTCGATGAGTAAGTCGCAATCGCAATCTCGCCGCCTCAAATTGGTCCACCCGCTGGCTGGCTGCACGCTGCCAGGCTGGCTCAAACTGTTAGCGACTTATGGTGGAGTGGATTCCATCGGTTGGCCGCAGGCCGCGAGCGTCTCGCTCATCACGGCGCTCGGCGTCCCGCTTCGGATGTACGAACGATTGCGATTCGGTCGAGCCATCGCGGCGCAGAAGTTGGACCCGCCGCCGGTGTTCATCATCGGACATTGGCGCAGCGGCACGACCAACATGCACAACCATTTGCTGCGCGATCCGCAATTCGGCCATTTAAGCTTTCTGCACTGCCAGGCTCCGTGGGCCTTTTTGACCGCTGGGCCACTCGCTCATCGGCTATTCGCCAAGTTCGCCCCGAAGACTCGCCCGATGGACAATGTCGAGTTCGGGCTTGATGAGCCGATGTCGGAAGATTTCGCTTTGGGGGCCATGACCGACATCACGCACTATCACAGCTATTACTTTCCGCGTCACGGAGACAGCATCTTCCGTCGCACGATTCTGTTCGAGGGGCTCTCTGACGCGGACATCGAACGCTGGCAACAGACGTATCACTACCTGTTGCAGAAAGTCGCTGTGGCCAACGACGGGAAGCAATTGCTGCTCAAAAACCCGGCGCACTCTGGCCGCATCCCGACAATCCTGAAGATGTTTCCGAATGCACGGTTTATCCACGTCTATCGCAATCCGTTCGTCGTGATTGCTTCGACGCTGAAACTCATGGATCGTTTTCTCCATCTGCTGGCGTTGCAGCGGCACGACTGGGATTCGGTGCGAGAAGCCTGTCTCGTCCGCTACCAGCTTTTGATGGACCGCCTGCTTCAAGACAAAAACCTGATCCCCTCCAATCAGTTGTTTGAGGTCAGCCACGAAGAGATGACCTCTCGGCCGATGGATGTTCTCGAACGAGCCTATTCGCACTTGGGCTTGCCGGGATTCGAGACTGCTCAGCCGCGCCAGCAGGCTTATGTGGAATCGCTCACGAACTACGAGACGAACCGTTACGGCTTCGATGACGCCACGATTGCTCACTGGACGCCGTTTTTGAAGGTCGCCCTCGACCGCTGGGGTTACGAACCTCCGGCCAATCGCCCCGTAGAGAACGTCGCACAATCGCCGGCCTGAAATGCAGACCGCTGCGAAGGCATTTGTAAACGCGGTTGATCCAACCGCTTCCGAAACAGCCCGAGCGGGTTAGCGGAATCGCAATTCCCCGCCGATGCTGAATCCTTGCCAGACCATTCGCTCGAAGCCGGCGTCCACCACGATCGCGGCGGGGTTCGCCGAGCCGTTGTCGTTGTAATAGATGTTGTTCGCCGGTCGAGAAATCCCGTCCGCAACCATGATCTGATAGCTGCCGAAGAGCGAGAAATTATCCCGCAGATTCACTTTGCCATAGAACGAGAAGTCTCCGATTGGAGCGAACTTGCGACCGCTTTCCGTCGTTTGGACGGCCGGATCACCCGGGCTTCGCAGTCGCTCGGTGCGAACCATGGCGTCGTAGTTGTTCACGCCGAAGGCGACCTTTGGCTCGAAGCCCACGGTGAGCCAGCGATTGACGATTTCAAATCGCATGCCGAGTTGCGGAGCGTAAATTCGATTGTTCGCGTCCGAGTCGATGTCGCTGACCAGCGGTGGGTCGAGAAAACCTTGCTGGTTGAACGTGCCCTGTTGGAAGAGTCGCTCGTGGAAGTCGATGAACCGAAAACCGGCCATCGGTCGCGCGATAAAACCTTGCTCATAGGGTGACTTCGCCACCCAATTGGCTTCCGCTCCGAACATCTGAGTGTTCTGAGACACTTGGAATGAGCTGTCGTAGAGGAACAGGTTGGCACTCGGCTGGCCGCTGAGCAGCGTGCTGGTCGCGTATTGGACCTGAGTTTCCGGTGCGAGGACCGGAGCGGGTGCCACCCCCAAAAAGAGACTGCTTTGAGCACGGTTGAAGACGAAGTAATTGGCCTCCAATGAGCCAGCAGTCGTGGACAAACCCAATGTGCCACGGAATCCCTGCACGTTTCGGAAATTCAAACCGCTTGTGGTTGGAACCTGAGCAGTGGCGGGCTGTCCGGCAATCGTCGCCTGAAATGGCTGGGAAGGATCGACAACGCCGGCAACGGGTGAACCCAGAAGTTGGTTTCCCGGTCCTTCAAAATTCCACTGTAGGTATTCACCGCGTAGCCACATCGACTTTGCGGTGGCTGTCAGAAAACGATCGACGGGCGTGTCCTCATAGTCAAAGCCTTTGTCGCCGGCAATCTGCTCAGTCACCAGTCCGTCGGGACCAACCCCATACTGCGGGTCAGCCATCATCGAGCCGTCGGCGTAATTGTCGTACGCGGGCACGCCCCAAGCCGGCCAACTGTTCGAGGCGTCGTACGGAGCGGGAGCGTACATCCGCGGCGACGTGATCGTGCCCGGAACTGGCGGCTGGGCCTGCGCCGTCACCGACGCGACCAAGCTCCAAACCCCAAGCACGCAGACTACGAGGCGGCTGCGCATAATCCTCTTCCTGCCTGAACGACCAATCTCGGAGATCCAGCGGTGAGGCCAGACCAACCGCCATGACGACATGGCGGGATGTACCAGCAGTATCGGTCGTGACAATCAGAGAACTTGGGTGAAATCTTCCAGTCGTAGCGGGAGGACCAGCCGGTTGATTGGTGGAGCCGTCCTTTGCGGCAGGATCCGCCGCTCGCGACCAACAGGAAATAAAAAGGCCCTCAACGGTAACAGGCCGAAGACTTGGAGGTTGTTGACGTGCGGGCTGAATACAGAGTGGGTCAGACTGTAGACAGAAATACCAGTCAAAAAACCAAGTCAGTGGTGGCCTGCGTTGCCCGTTGAGGGCCTCGGCTGGGTCGGTTAATGTCACATTTCTAAAGCATCCGTTGTGCCATGAATCGAGTTTTGTCGGCGCTGCGGCGGTAATTCCATAACCCGTTATAAAATTAGATCTTGCCCATTCGAAGCGTTGCGGCTTCGGCGCTGAGGGTTTACAAATTCGGCGCTCATTCTCAGCTTCGCAGCGCCGAAAGCCCCTCGTTATGAATCCTCGACATTGGTCCGATAAGGCGTTTGTCGCCATCTCTGGCAGTTTAGTTCTCATGTATTGCGTGGTCGTTCTGGCTTACGTCGCGACGGTGCCGGACCTGCGCCTGCGAGTGTTGCTTCGAGACGAACCAGAGGAGCAACCTGAGTCTGGAATCATCATCCGGGAGGTTCCCGACATCCGCTGTCGTGGGCCGGAGCCTGCGGTCGGTGATGTCCTGCGGCGAATTGGTGATCAGCCCATCCGATCATTCAATGATTTCGCTCGAAGCCTGCGGCAAGTTCATCGTGCTCAGGTGAAGCCGGAAGGACTGCTCAACGCTGGCGACGATCCTTCGCTCGTTCGGGAGCCGCTGCCAAGGCTCGTGGAAATTGAAACGGGAGAGCGATTGATCGAGGTGGAATTCCTGCATGGCGGAGTCACGCAGACCAGTTGGGTGTTCGTGCAATCGCTGCCGCTGGACGACGTGCTGTTGACGCTCGTTTGGTTTCTTCTGCAATCAGGAATCACCGTGGTCGGTGCGCTGTCGGTCTGGCATCGGCCTTTTGATCGACCGGCCCGTGTGTTCTTTGCGATGTGCGTGGTGACTCTGGGAGCGTTTGTCGGTGGCTTTCATTGGTGGATCGTTGCGAGCTCGCTGGCGTTGAACATCCCGTTCGTGGGTTGTGCCGTGTTCGTTCCGGTCGTGTCGTTGCACTTCTTTCTGACGTATCCACGCCGGACTTGGCCGCTGACACAATTTCCCCGCGCGGCACTGGCGGGACTCTACGTTGTTCCGACCGTGGCGTTCTTGTGGATGGTCGGCCTCATGGGGTATGCCCGCTGGCTCACGCTGAGTCAACCTGCGGAAACAGTCCAGGCGGTCCTGAAGTCTCTGACGAATCTGCATGACAGCATCTATGTGTATCTGACGTTCGCTTCGGGTTGTTTTTTGGTGATGCTCGCGGCGTTGGCTCAGGGGTATCTGCGGACCACGAATCCGGTCGAGCGAAATCAGTTGAAGTGGATGTTTTGGGGCGGTGTGTCCGCGGTGCTGCCAGTCGGGTACACGTTGTATTTGGCGCTGTTCGACCGTG
>CAZILR010000029.1:0-18314 GCA_964539995.1 uncultured Planctomyces sp. | reverse complement strand
GACGACGACCATCCGCCGCAGCTTGCCAATGCGGCCGGCTCGTACCATCTCAACGGCGAGACGAAACCGCGCGTCGCTGCGTTGCCATGTGCCGACTTGCACGACTCGGCCGGATTCTTTCACGACTTCGCAGACACGTTGTCCCTCGGCCACGGTCAGCGTCAGCGGCTTCTCGCAGTAGACGTCTTTCTTGGCTCGGCAAGCGTCGATCAGCATCTTCGCGTGCCAATGGTCGGGCGTGCCGATCAAAACAACGTCAATGTCCTTGCGAGCGAGCAGATCGGTGTAGTTCTCAAACAGCGTCGCGGTGCTGCCGAAGCTGGCTCGCGCTTGCTCGCGGACATGACGATCGACATCGCAGATCGCCACGACGTCGCCATACGGCAACGCTTCTCGCGTGATGACCGAGCCTTGATACCGCAGTCCGATCACACCGATTCGCCAGCGATCATTTGGGGACTTGGGTGTCGCTTTTTCATCGGCATTGGCCGTCCAGGAATACGGAGTCAGCGCCCATGCGGCACAACCGGCCGTACTGGTGAGCAATGTGCGTCGAGAGAATTTCGGAGTCATCGAAGCATCCTCCTGGAGAGTGAGCTTTGATTTTGTAACGCAGATGGGCGGCCGTTGAAAATTCGTCGTGTGTGGTGGTCCGGCGCGGCGAAGCGCCGCTGGTCCCACGCTACGGTTGAATTTCAGCGGGCTGCTAGGTCGGCGGCACCAACAGTGGCAGTGTCACCGTCAATCGGCTGCCCCGTCCGAGTTCGCTGGACGCGGTGATCTGGCCTCGATGAGCGGTGACGATCGCGTGGCAGATGCTGAGTCCCAAGCCTGTTCCCGTGACGGCACTGACTCGTGTACGGGCCGGGTCGGCTCGGTAGAAACGGTCGAAGATGTGCGGCAGGTGCTCTGCCGCGATACCGATGCCCTGATCCTCGACGACGAACCGCGCTTGACGCGCCGATTCCTCCCGCAGCAAGGAAATGGAGACCTGATCGGCCGGAGTCGTTTCGTTCGGGTCCGCTCCTGGCGGCGGGGCGACTCGTTTGGCGATCGTGTATTTGATCGCGTTATCGATCAGATTGTTGATGACTTGCCGCAAGTGCTGACGGTTGCCCTCCACCATCACGTCGCGCGTCAACCGAACCTCAAGTCGGACGCCCTGACTTTCCGCCGTGGCTTGGAACATGTCGCACGCGGCTTGAATCAACTCTTCCAGGCGCACCGATTCCGCGTGAATTTTCAGTCGATCTGCATCGACCTCCGCGAGCAACAAGAGTTGCCGGACGAGCAATTCGAGTGACTCAGTTTCTTCGATCACAACGGCCAGGAGTTCACGATACTCCTCGGCCGAGCGATCGGAATTGAGCGCGACTTCGACACTGCTGCGAATGGCGGCCAGAGGAGTTCGCAACTCGTGAGCGGCGTTCGCCAGGAAATCGTGCTTTTGTTGCAGATACTCGGCCATGCGATCCAACAGCGCGTTGAATGTCACCGCGAGGCTATCGACTTCATCGCCGGACCCGCGAATCGGCAGCCGTTCGTTGAGTTGCGTTGGCCGCAACCGTGCGGCCGTGCGAGTTTGTTCGGCGATCGGTTGGACCGCTCGATTCGCCAGCAGCAGGCCGCCGAGAGGAGCGAGCAGCAGCGCGAGAATTCCGATGATCGTCACCAATTCATCAATGCGGGTCAGATCTTGATTGGCCGTTTCCAACGAGGAACCGACCAAAACCGAATGACGGTCTGGCTTCGGATTCGGCAGTACCGAACGCAGCACACGAAAACCGCTCCGCGTTGTCGGAGTTTCGTTGGGGACGCTCAGGATTCTCTGCAACGTGTCGGGCTGCTGCGGACCTTTGTCGCTCAACCAACTCGGCTTGCCGCTTTGGTCGAGCAGCATCACGAACCAGACGTGATGCGTGTGCCCGCGTGCTTTGCGGTCCAGATCGAAGAACAGTGTCTCGTCACCTTCGGGTCGAGGCTCTTGCAACAGCAGGAGCATCTCGTCGATATCTTCGAGCAGAACCTCGTCAATTTCGTGCAGCAGAGCGAATCGAACGCCTTCGCGAACGCCGACCAGTACGGCGGCGGCGGTCAGCAAAACGGCGGCGGCGTCCCAGAGCATGAGCCGCACGCGCAGTGTTCGCATCCAGGCTCTAAATCGCTCGAAGGACATAACCACGGCCCCGAACGGTTTGAATCAGCGACTCACTTTGTCCTCGATCCACTTTGCCGCGCAGGCGATTGATGTGGACTTCGATCACGTTCGTGACTCCTTCCCAATCCGAGTCCCACAAGTGCTCGCACAGCATCTTGCGCGTGACGACCTGTCCGGCATAACGCATCAGGAATTCGAGCAAGCTGAACTCGGTCGGCGTGAGCGTCAGCTCAACATCTCCGCGAGTGACTCGGCGGTTGGTGAGGTTGAGGGTCAGCGGCCCGACTTGCAACACACTGGAGGGGCGATCGGTCGTGCGTCGGCAGATCGCCTCCAATCGAGCCATCAGCTCCGCAAAGGCGAACGGCTTCACCAAATAGTCGTCGGCTCCAGCTTTCAATCCCTGAACACGGTCTTCGACGGAACTCCTCGCCGTCAGCACGAGCACCGGCACTCGCAGACCTTGCGAGCGGATGGTCGTGAGCACCTCCTGCCCCGACAGATCGGGCAGCATCAGGTCGAGAATCACGGCATCGAAGTGTTGCGAGGTCGCTTGTTCCAAACCTCGGCGGCCGCTTCGTTCCCAATGACACTCGTGACCGGACTCGGACAAGCCGCGCGAGATGGCTTTGCCAAGGACTAAGTCGTCTTCCACGAGCAACAGGTTCATGGCGGTTCAATTTTCCAGGAGTGAGATGGAGGTGCATTATTCAACGCGGATTTCGATTTCGCGAGTGGAGCGTCGCAATCTTGCAAGATCGTCATCCGGCATGACACCACCCACCATCCAACAAGTGCGTAACCTGAAGAAATTGCAATCAAACACTCTTGGTGAAGTGGATCGTAGGCCAGCACAATTCCGTCGCTCACTTCTGGATCAACGATCCCGCCATGCCCCGCCCCGCCTCCTGCCAGCAATCTGATTGATCGAAAATGCCTGTCGCCGCACCTGACAACATGATTGGCCGTTCTCGTTCGTCTGGGACGGTCACGACCGACCGCATGGATTCGATTCGCCAAGCGGTTGAGCGCGCTCGACAACTGCTCCCATCACAAGGACCGATCACCGCGTTCGTATTTCTCAACACACTTCAGGCGCTGGAAGATTTGCCGTTTGAAGAAGGGTTGCTCAAAGGGGCGAAGCTGTTTGGCGTGCAGCCATATCTCTCCGAGGACCGTTATCGCGAGAAGATGGCGAGTGGCCGGATTCGTCTGGAAGACTTGTCAATCGTGTTGCGACGTGACTTGGCTGAGCGAGCCGATCTCAAGATCGACGCGCTGACGACGACGTTCGACCTGCGGATGGCGATGCTGCGATCTCCATTGCAGACAGGGCCGGTCGAAGAACTGCGATGGTTTGTGGCCGAGACCGATGCTCTGACTCACTTCCGCGAGGATATTCCATCAACCGCTCGTACAAAGATCGTCGAGGAGTCCAAACGCTGGGTGATGCGCGATCTGCGCGATGGCGGGGACGATCCGTATCGGGGGACAGGCCCGCATGGGACTCACGATCAAACTCTGCACGACGACTTGATCCGGCGTTTCGGTGAATCGTCGATTGAAAACTGGAGCAACCAAACGTGGGAAGCGTTCTCGCTGCGATTGTTGTGGCGGGTCTGCCGCGAAGGAACATCTCGCTGTCGCCCGGCCCCTTGTGGGTCGGGTGATTCAAGAGATTCCTGGGATCATCCAGGCCACAAGGGCCTGAACGACAGACACCGCGATGTCTTGCTGAAAGCGACAAACCGCGACAGTGACGAATTGGTTCACGAGGTCTTGATCCGATTCTGCGCCGCGTTCACCGATCAAGGTTTCGCCGGTTGGAAGTTGCCTGTCCGGGATCACGGATTCTTTCGAGCGTTTTGCGAAACGTACCGACTCCCCATAGGTCCGCCGGATCGTTGGATGCAGGGACTCTCGGACGAACTTGCACGACTAGAAACCTCCGGCATGGAGCCGCTGGAATCCATCCGCGAGTCGCTGGATCTGCTGGGTGTCTCTGATGACGAACAAGAGGAATACATCACGGCCTGTCTGCTGGCGCTGCGCGGCTGGGCCGGACTGATCTGGCAGATGGAAGATCGTCCGGATCGAGTTGCTCTGTCAGCGCCGCCAGGAACTCTGATCGAGTTTCTCGCAGTGCGATTGGTTTTGGAGCGGGTTGCACTGACGCATGTGGCCGACGAATCGTTGGGCTATCGAGGCACGCTCGCTGAGATGCGAGGCGTGGTTGCTCTGCGAAACGGGAACGGTGGTGCTCCTTCCGTTGAGGGACGTGCGTTGTTGGTTTTCCAGCTCGCGCAGATTCTTGGATGGAGTCCGCTAGCACTCCACCGTTTGACCGATGCAGATTGGGCCGCACTGGTTTCGGAGATCGAAAACTTTTCCGAAATCGAGCGGCGGCGGTTGTTCCATTTGGCGTTTGAGCGGCGCTTTCGCCGTCAGGCGCTGGACGCGATCTCGATTCACACCCGGCGTGCATCGAGACGCGTCGAGTCGCCTCGATTCCAGGCGGCCTTCTGCATCGACACGCGCGAAGAATCGTTCCGGCGTCACATTGAGGAAGTCGCGCCGGACGCCGAGACGTTCAGCACGGCAGGCTTCTTCAACGTGCCGATCTACTATCGCGGGGTGGCCGATGCGCACTTCTCGACGCTCTGTCCAATCGTCGTTCGTCCACAGCATTGGATCACCGAAGAAGTGGTCTACTCATTGGAGGAGCAGGACCGTCGTCGAGCCAAGACGCGGCGCGCGATCGGTGCGGCAACACATTCCGTGCATGTCGGCAGCCGCAGCATCGCTCGTGGCGCGGTGCTGACTGCCGGATTGGGCGTGCTGGCCTCCGTGCCGTTGGTCGCTCGCGTGTTGTTTCCACGAATGACCGCCCGTGTTCGCAAGTCGGCCAGCCGTTTTGTGGAAGCGCCAAACATCACGCGCTTGCGTCTGGAGCGAACGGAATCACCGCCCGGTCCCGAAGGAAATCACGTTGGCTTCACCGTCGAAGAAATGGCGAACATCGGCGAACGAGTGCTGCGCGACATCGGGTTGACCTCCAGCTTTGCCCGGCTGTTTTTCTTCTTCGGACACGGCTCGTTCTGCCTGAACAACCCGCACAAATCGGCCTACGACTGCGGAGCCTGCTCTGGTGGTGCGGGCGGACCGAACGCGCGAGCGCTGGCGGCGATGCTCAATGATCCGCGTGTTCGTGCCATTCTGTATCAACGTGGCTTGGACATTCCTGCGGAGACTTGGTTCATCGGCGGCTTGCACAACACCTGTAGCGACAAGCTCACGTTCTACGATCTCGATTTGCTGCCACGGACACATCTGGAAGACTTTGAAAAAGCTCGCGACACGCTGGCGGACGTCTGTCAGCGGAACGCTCACGAACGCTGTCGTCGTTTTCAGTCGGCTCCGCTCAACCTGTCGTTCGCGGCGGCGCATGAGCATGTCGAAGGACGTTCGGAAGACCTTGCTCAAACGCGACCGGAGTTTGGCAACGCGACCAACGCGATCTGTTTTGTTGGCCGCCGCGAACGGTTACGCGGGCTGTATCTCGATCGACGCTGCTTCATGCAGTCTTACGACCCAACTCAAGACGATGCGAGGCTGACGATTCTGGGCCGCATCCTCGCGCCGGTTGTGCCGGTCTGCGAGGGGATCAACTTGCAATACTTCTTCTCGTATATCGACTCGCCCGGTTGGGGTTGTGGGACGAAGTTGCCTCACAACGTGACATCGTTGCTCGGTGTGATGGACGGCGCGGCCAGCGATCTGCGGACTGGCCTCCCTTGGCAGGGAGTGGAAATCCACGAGCCGGTGCGGTTGCTGTTCGTCATCGAAGCGACGCCGGACGGCATTCGCCAAATCCTGGATCGCGATCCGCTGGTCGGAAAGATTTTGAAGAACGGTTGGAGCCAATTGGCGTTACTGAATCCGAACTCTTCCGAAATCCTGGTCTATCGCGCGGGAGAGTTTCATCCGTACCAGCCCGACATCACCGAGTTACCCAAGGCCGCGTCCTCGCTCGACTGGTATCGCGGCCAGCGCGAGCACCTGGAGTTTGCAGAGATTGTTTAACCCTAGAGGGCGGTGTCGAGCCACCGCCCTCCATTCAACTGGAATGAAGACGATGTTTGTGAACAAAACGGCCGTCGATCAGGTGGCACTCGCAGGAGCGATTGTTGGAAATTGAAGGTCTCGATTCCAAATGAATGGAGGGCGGTGTCGAGCCACCGCACTCCAGAGATGAACATGTTCGACCAAGAGTTGATCTTTCGAGTTCTGGGACTGACGGTGATCGGTGCGCCCGCCGCGCTGTTCTGCGTGCTGGGCTTGTCGTCACTGCGCGGTCGTCCGCTGAGTGAACGCGGCATCGTGATCTGTGTCCAAACGGCGATCTTCGCCGGGCTGCTGGCGTCGATCGCGATCCTGGGCATGATGCTTGGCTTGGGGACACGGCATGTTCCGGTTCCGCTCGGTCATTGGGTCTCGATCCCGCACTACCACTTCGTCTTCAAGTTTGAATTCGATCGGCTTTCGGTTCCGTTTGTGATTCTGACGTTTCTGTTGTGCGGAACGATCGGAGCCTTCTGTGCTCGGTACATGCACCGCGAGCGGGGCTTCAATCGGTTCTTCCTGTTCTACTCGCTGTTCGTGTTGGGAATGATCACGACTTCGCTGGCGGGAACGATTGAGACGCTGTTCACCGGTTGGGAGCTGGTTGGCTTGTCGTCCGCGCTGCTGGTGGCGTTTTATCACGAGCGGCGGTCTCCGGTGCAAAACGGCCTGCGGGTCTGGTGTGTCTATCGTCTTTCAGACGCCGCGCTGCTGTTGGCTTCGATTGTGTTGCACCACCTGACGGGCGAAGGTGACTTCGACAAGCTGGTTCGTGTCGGACACTGGCCCGAAGGGACGGCCTTGTTGACCGAGCCTCAATGTTTGGCGGTGGGGCTTTTGTTGTTGCTGGCGGCGATGGGCAAGTCGGCGATGGTCCCGTTCTCCGGCTGGCTGCCGCGAGCGATGGAAGGCCCGACTCCGTCGAGTGCCGTCTTTTACGGAGCACTCTCGGTGCATCTCGGAGCGTTTCTGCTCCTGCGAGTCAGTGCCCTGCTGGATTCGTCTCCGACGTTGAGCGCCGTGATCGTGGTTGTTGGGTTGGGATCAGCAGTCTTCGGAACATTCGCGGCTCGCGTTCAGACCGACATCAAATGCGCACTGTCGTTCGCATCGCTGACTCAAGTCGGGATCATCGTGGCTGAGATCGGATTCGGGCTGCGGTATCTGGCGTTGATTCACATTCTGGGCCATGCGTGCCTGCGGACGTTGCAGTTCTTGCGTGCTCCAACGTTGTTGCACGATTACCGCACGCTCGAAAACGCAATCGGTGAACGGTTGCCAACGCAAACCAGTCTGTTGGAGCGACGGTTCTCGGACACCGCGCATCTCTGGATGTACCGTTTGGCGTTGCAACGGGGATACCTGGATGCGTTCCTCGCGGATTACCTCGTGTCTCCGGTCTTGCGATTCTTTCGTGGCTGCGACGCTCTGGAGCATCGGTGGACGAACTTGTTGTCCGGTCAAAAGGCTTCTGCGGTAGAGAACGATGACGTCACACCGAACACGTTGGAGGAGTTGCTGTGACGGATCTCCATCTGCCGTGGCTGGAAGCCTCGATCCTCGTCGCGCTGATCGGAGCACTGGCGGTCAGCCGTGCGCGCGATCCACATCAAGGTCGGAGTTGGTGTCTGATTTTTTCTGGATTAGTCCTGGCTTCAACGATCGGTGGGTGGCTGGACTTTGAGTGGATCGACTTTGGGCAAACTCAGGAAATTCAAGCCGACGATGCGTGGCACCTGCTGTCGAGTCTGGTCGGTCGCGAAGTGTTGGTGATCGATCATCTGAGCGCGCCGCTGCTGCCGCTGGTGGCGATGCTGTATTTTCTGACGACGCTGACAACCTTGGGGACGAAGGTGCGGAGATTTTCGTTCGCTTCGACGCTGATCTCCGAAGCGATCATGTTGGCGATCTTCAGTTGCAAGGAGCCTTGGCTGGTGATCGCGCTGCTGGCGGCCGGGACCGTCCCGCCGTGGCTGGAATTGCGATCGCGTGGTCAGCCAACGCGAGTCTACTCGTTGTACATGTTCGCGTACGTCGCCCTGATGATCGCGGGCTGGACCGAGGTCGAGATCGAAGGGGACGGCCGAGTCCACAGCTTGTGGGCGGTCGTGCCGTTGCTCGGCGCGATTCTCATTCGAGGCGGCATTGCTCCGTTCCACGTTTGGCTAACCGACCTGTTTGAGCGAGCCAGCCTGGGGACGGCGGTGCTGTTCGCCGCGCCGCTGACGGGTGCTTATGCCACCACCCGGCTTGTTCTGCCGATTGCGCCGGATTGGGTGTTGCGGAGCATGGGGCTGATCTCGTTGGTGACGGCCGTCTATGCCGCTGGGATGTCGCTCGTGCAGCGCGATGCTCGGCGTTTCTTTTGTTTTTTGTTCCTCAGCCACTCGGCTCTCGTGTTTGTCGGCCTGGAGGTGGTCACTCCGATCGGACTGACGGGGGCATTGTGCGTCTGGTTTTCGGTGGTGTTGTCGCTCGGTGGATTCGGCCTGACGCTGCGAGCTTTGGAAGCACGTCGCGGACGCTTGAGCCTCGTTGAATTTCAAGGCTTGTACGAGCACGCTCCCGCGCTCGCCGTTTGCTTTCTGCTCACGGGTTTGGCGAGCGTGGGCTTCCCTGGAACCGTGGGCTTCATCGGGAGCGAGTTGCTCGTGGACGGCGCGGTCGAGACGTATCCGCACGTCGGCGTCGCGGTCGTCATCGCGGCGGCGCTCAACGGCATTGCTGTCGTGCAAGCGTACTTCAAACTCTTCACCGGAACGCGACACGTCTCAACGGTTTCGCTCCGAATTGGTCTGCACGAACGGTTCGCGGTACTGACTCTCTCTGCCTTCATCTTGATTGGCGGATTACTGCCTCAATACAGCATCGCGTCACGCCACCGCGCGGCACACGAACTTCTCGATCACCGCGAGGGACTTTCGTCTGAGCCTGAGCCTAAAGATCAGAACGGCCACGAAATCGAAGTCCTCGCCGAGCCGTTGGACGTCGGCCTCCGGACGACTCCGCCCCGAACAGAACCGTCCGGGAGCTAATGCCGTCCAGCTTGGCAGCCCGTTTGAATCAAGAAAGCAGATCATGGCCAATCTCAACTCTGACCAGTCACCCCCGCAAGCCGTCACCAGCCATGAGCACAACTCAGGGCATTGGACGGCCGATTTGTTGTCTTCGGTCGTTGTCTTCCTGGTGGCATTGCCGTTGTGCATGGGTGTGGCGTTGGCGTCGGGTGTTCCTGCGGAGAAAGCGGCCAGTGTTGGAATCATCACGGGAATCATCGGTGGCGTGCTGGTTGGTCTGTTGGGCGGTAGTCCTCTGCAAGTCAGTGGGCCTGCGGCGGGGCTGAGTGTCGTCGTCTATGAATTGGCGCGAACTCACGGCTACGAGCGAGTGGGCTTGATCGTTTTGATTGCCGGAGCCATTCAGCTCGCGGCGGGGATCTTCAAACTTGGGCAATGGTTTCGAGCGGTCTCGCCCCCCGTCATTCAAGGAATGTTGTCTGGCATCGGCGTGCTGATCTTTGGCAGTCAGTTCCACATCATGCTGGATGGCAAGCCGCTCGGTGGCGGTGTCAAGAATTTGGTGGGGATTCCTCAAGCGGTTTGGCAGGGAGTCGTCACGCCGACGGGCGTGAGCGGACCCGCGATCGTTGCCGTTGTGGCGCTGCTCATCCTGCTGTTTTGGAAATCGATCGTTCCGAAGAAGTTGAAGATCATCCCCGCGCCGCTCGTGACGGTGATCGTGGCGACTTTGGTGGCGATGGTTGCGCATCTCGAAATGAAACGAGTCGATTTGCCCGCGCGATTCCTCGATGCCGTGCAATGGCCGGCTGTCACGGGGCTGGAAACTTGGCACGATTGGCGAACGATCCTGGCGGCCGGAGCGGCGATGGCGATCATCGCCAGTGCCGAGACGCTGCTCTGTGCCTCGGCGGTCGATCGAATGCACACCGGGCCGCGCACGAACTACGACCGCGAGCTGGCCGTTCAAGGTTTAGGCAACATGCTCAGCGGATTCCTGGGAGCGTTGCCGATGACCGGCGTCATCGTTCGCAGTTCGGCGAATGTCGAGGCCGGGGCGAAAACCAAATGGTCAGCAGTCTTTCACGGTGGTTGGCTGTTACTGGCAGTCACGCTGCTGCCGGTGGTCCTTCGGCAAGTTCCGACTTCGGCGCTCGCCGCGATTCTGGTTTACACCGGCGTGAAACTGATGAATTTCGGCGTTGTTCGATCGCTGGCCAAGTACGGTCGCTTCAAAGTGGTGATCTACGTCGCCACCGTCGCGTTGATTGTCCTCACGGACCTGCTGACCGGAGTCGTGTGTGGACTGGTCCTCGCGACCGGATGGCTGTTGCACTCGCTCTCGCAACTGGAAATTCAACGAGAAACTTCAACCGACGGACGAATGATCAATCTGTATCTGCGAGGTGCTGCGACCTTTTTCCGAGTTCCTCAGTTGGCGAAGGCGTTGGAATCGTTGCCGGCCAACGCGACGATTCACATTCATGTCGAGGATGTTTCGTTCATCGACCACGCTTGCCTGGACTTGCTGACGAATTGGAAGCAGCAGCACCAGAAGCTCGGTGGCCAACTGGTTCTCGATTGGGATTCGCTGACGGCTCGAAGCACCGCTCGGTGATTTCAACCTCGATTGTCGGAATCCGACGCGATCAAGCCGGCCTCACGCAGCTTTCCACGCAACGTCATGCGAGCAAGTCCGAGCTGTTCGGACATTTTCGCTTGATTGCCGGAGAGTTCCTCCCAGGCGGCTTTCAGAACTTGGGACTCGAAATCGGCTAACAGCAGCCGGTAGATGTCGGTTCGCCCTTCGGACAAGTATCGCCGAACCAGCGCCGCGAAATCGGTGGACGATCCGCGAACAGCCGTGGTCCCGGTTCGGCACGTCTCCGGAAGGTCATCCACTTCAATCGAATTGCCGGGCGCGTGGAGCATCGCGAAGCTCAAGGCGCTGCGCAATTCACGAATGTTTCCTGGCCACGAATGACGCTTCAAGACTTCGCTCGCGGCGTCGCTGATCGTCACTGCGGGGCGATCCTGCTCGGTGCCGAGTTGCTTCAGGAAGTATTCGACGAGGCGCGAAATATCGTCCCGGCGATCGCGCAGAGGCGGCAGATCGATGCTGAAACCATTCAGACGGTAGTACAGATCCAGGCGGAAAGCGCCCGCCTTGACCGCTTCCGGCAGGTTCTTGTTGGTGGCGGCGATCACTCGCACATCGGTCGTCACCGCCTCATTGC
This sequence comes from uncultured Planctomyces sp., assembly GCA_964539995.1. Lineage (GTDB taxonomy): Bacteria > Planctomycetota > Planctomycetia > Planctomycetales > Planctomycetaceae > SXKJ01. The sequence continues at coordinate 6,780 of CAZILR010000029.1, read as the reverse complement.
CGCCGAGCCGCTCGAACTGCTGTTGTTGAAGTAGCCGCAAGGCTTTGGCCTGAGTCGCCAGGCTCATGTCGCCGATTTCATCGAGGAAGATTGTGCCTCCGTTGACCTGCTCGAATTTTCCGATGCGACGTTGCTCCGCGCCGGTGAATGCGCCTTTCTCGTGCCCAAACAGTTCGCTTTCGAGCAAGGTCTCAGGCAACGCCGCGCAGTTGATGGCCAGAAACGGGCGATCGCGACGAGCACTGTGCTGGTAGATGGCCCGCGCGATCAGTTCCTTTCCTGTTCCGCTCTCACCGGTGATGAGCACCGGATAATTGTGTGGAGCGACACGGCCAATCTGTTTGTAAACCTCTTGCATGGAGTCGCTGCGGCCAATGATCTGCTCGGATTCGTCTGGCACGGACTCGCCGTCGTCGATCAGCGCAGCGATGCGTTGCAGGCGACTGGTTTCGATCGCCTTCTCGACGAGGCGCTTGAGTGTGTCCAGATCGAGCGGTTTCAGCAGGTAGTCGAACGCTCCGCGGCTCATCGCTTCGATCGCGGTTTCGGACTTGGCATAGGCGGTCATCAAAATCACCGGAACGCGCGCGTCAATCGCGCGCAGCTCCTGAAACAGATCGAGGCCGCTCTTGTCTGGCAGGCGAATGTCGAGCAGCGCGACGTCCGGCCGTTCGGCTTGAAAGACTTGCAAACCAGCGCGGGCATTCGAGGCCGTGACGACTTTCATCTTCGACGACGCGAAGCAACGCTCGATCACATACAGGATGTTGGGTTCGTCATCGACGACCAGAATTTTACTCGGCATGAACGTGATCTCTTCGTGGTGACGTTGTCCCATCCTACGGCATCAGCTCGCCACCGCCGCGCGGCATGGCAGCCAGATCGAAAATTCGGCACCACCTCCAGCGGCATTCTTTACCGTGATGGAGCCGTCATGAGCCTCCACGATGCGGCGGCAGATCGCCAAACCAAGCCCCGTACCACTTTCTTTGGTGGTCGCGAACGGTTCAAAGATCTTTTCGAGCGACTCAGCGGGAATCCCCGGCCCGTCATCCGCAACACCGATCAAAATCCCCGCCATTGTTCTTGGCTCGCTGGGGCTGCTGGGAGCCGTGAAGCGTTCCCGAACAGACACGCGCAGATGCCCCTGAGGCTGCAGAGCGTCGAGCGCGTTGAGCAACAGGTTCAAAACCACCTGCTTGATCTGAGTGGGATCATGATCGAACTCGCAGGACTTCGCCGGAAAATCGGTGGTGAGTTCGATCTCCTGCGCGCGGCAACGTCCCATGACGAGCGTTGCCGCTCCAGAGATCGTCTCAAGGAGGTCGGTGCGACGTCGTTCAAGGACGGGCGGTCGCGCGAAATCCATGAACGACTGGATCGAGCGTTCCAAGCGGCTCACTTCGCTGCTGATGATTTCGAGCTCGCGTGAGTTCAAGCCGCTGCCATCATCGCGCCGCTGAGCCATCTGCACGAGCATTTTGATTGGCGTCAGAGGGTTTCGCATCTCGTGAGCAAGTGCGGCCGCGAGACGTCCCATCGCCGAGAGCTGTTCGTTGTGCAGTAACTCGCGTTCTCGCTCATGCAACTGAGCAACGACATGCTCGACACGACGGCGAAGTTCATGCAAACCCTCTTGAAGTGTGGCTGGAGAATTGAAATCCGAGGTTTCAAACGGGCCGACCACGGTCTCGAGTTTATCGACGGTTCCCGTCACCGAGACGTGAAGCTCCAGCAACGATCGTCGCAGGCCACGCGCCATCGCCAGACCTCCCAGAACTCCGGCCAAGCTGCCGCAGACACCCAAGAGCAGCAAGCCATTTCTGACCGTGCGCGCATTGGCTCGATTGCTTTCATTGGCTCGTTCGACCACGCGTTCATCCAGCTCGACGCAGGCGTTGGCCGGGTCCAGCACAAGTTGATTGATCCGCTCGTCCGCCAACTGTTGCAGCTCAACGAACCGCGCGTCCTTCGGTAGCTCCAGCGCCGTTTGAAGCTGCCGCTCAAATTCCCGGTAGCCTTCCTCGACTTTGGCTAACCGTGTCTGTTGTTCCGGATCATGAGCCAACTCCTGAGATTGCTTGATGAGCATCTCCGTTTTGTCTTTCAAGCGTTGAATGCCCGCCAAATGCGACTCATCGGAAAACCGGAGGTACTGGTTCAGGAGATACCGTGCTTCGCGCATCTGAGTGTAAAGGTCATGGATCAGCGCCATTGATCGGACGTCTTTGACGACCAGATCCGAGACCCCCACTTGTTGCTGGTGAACCTTCCAGGCGGCGAAGACGCCCACCGTCAGCAACAACAAACTCATGCCGAACAGCGGGAACATGACTTTGGTCAGAGTGGACTGATGCATGAAGTGATTCTCTCTTCGCGGGGGAGACGCATCATAATCCGCGAGCTTGGCGGTCCAGAGGGTGCCAACCCTCGCCGACCACAATTGTCTGAGCCGTGCGGATGTTCCAAGGACCGGCTGCTCGCAGGTCGTCGGAGGCGGTCGGCTAGTCGTTAGCCATCGCCAGCCAACAATTAGCCGGCGCTCGTCCTCCCTCGCCACTTGGTATCGAACGCGGCTCGGTCTTGCTGAATGACATCGTCGTAATACTCGGCGGATCGCACCACGTTTCGTGGCCGTTTTCGGCATGGTTCTCGACGTTCGCCATCGCTGCTGGCCGGCTTGGCACGCGCCATGCCTTGAGTCTCCAACGCTACTCCTTCGCTGGAGTGTCCGTCTTGGACGGAGTTCAGCGAAGTTCATCGACTGAAGGGAGACTCGCATGTCTGCATCACCGAACGACCACGCCATGCCTTCCAACGAAGGTTCCAATTCCTCCACTTGGAAGGCCAATGCCTTGGCGGGGTTTTTGGTGTTTCTGGTGGCGTTGCCGTTGTGCTTGGCGATCGCGAATGCGAGTTGCTTTCCGCCCGTCGCCGGAGTGATCACGGCGATCATTGGTGGCTTGTTGACACCCTGGATCAGTAATTCGCAGATGACGATCAAAGGTCCGGCGGCTGGATTGATCGTCATCGTTGCCGGCTGTGCGTTGTCCTTTGGCTGGGTTCCTGATGATCCCGCCGCCCAGATGCACGCCTACCGATGTACGTTGGCCGTCACGGTCGCTGCGGGACTACTTCAAGTGGCGTTCGCTCTGCTGCGAACCGGAGTCGTCAGCGAGATGTTCCCCACGACGGTCGTCCACGGCATGCTGGCCGCGATCGGGATCATCATCATCTCCAAGCAGTCGCACATCCTTCTGGGTACGACGCCGGTTGCGAAGGAGCCGTTGCGATTGCTCATGGAGATTCCGCACTCGGTGCTCGCGATGAACCCGGCGATCGCCGCCATCGGAGCGACTTGTCTGGCGGTTCTGGTAGCGTGGCCGTTCGTGAAGCATCCGAAGTTGAAGCGAATCCCCGCACCGCTGTTGGTGGTCGTACTGAGCATCGGCATGGCCAGCTATCTCGGCTTGGAGAACGCACACCAGTACTCGTGGATCGGCTCGAACTACGACCTGTCGGACAAGTTCTTGGTTTCCGTCCCCAAGAGTCTGCTCTCGGCGATCACGTTTCCCGACTTCTCCGAACTGCTGACGAAGAACGGTTTCGTGTGGGTGATGATGTTCTGCCTGATCGGTTCGCTCGAGTCGATTCTCAGCGCCAAAGCGGTGGACTTACTGGACCCGGCGAAGCGTCGCACAGACTTTGATCGCGACTTGATGGCGGTTGGCGTGGCAAACATCGCCGCTGGATGTTTGGGTGGCTTACCAATGATCTCTGAGATCGTGCGCAGCCGAGCCAACATCGACAACGGCGCGAAGGACCGTTTCGCGAACATGTTTCACGGTGCGTTCCTGTTGCTGTTCTTGGCCCTTGTGCCGGGTCTGTTGCATCAGATTCCGCTTGCCGCGCTCGCCGCAATGCTGGTTTACACCGGATTTCGTCTGGCCTCTCCCAAGGAATTCTTGCACATGTACAAGTTGGGTCTCGATCAGCTTGTCGTCTTTGTCGGTACGGTCGTGATGGTCCTGGCGACCGATCTTTTGATCGGCATTGTCGCTGGAGCCTGTTTGGAAATCGGACTGCATCTGCTTCGCGGAGTCTCGCCGCGAGCCTTGTGGCGACCGTCGCTGGAAGTCGAACAACAAGAAGGCCAGCCAGTCGTCAGCTCACATGATTCTGCCGTCTTCACAACGTGGCTCCGACTGAAGAAATGCTTGATGCAGTTTGAGCACTCCGAACGGGTCGTGCTGGATCTCTCACGAGCCGCGATCGTCGATCACACGGTGCTCTCCAAGCTCGAAGATCTGCGACGAGATTGGTCCGACGAAGGTCGCCTGTTGGCGATTACTGGCCTGGACAAACACCGATCCGCTTCCAACCACCCACTCTCTTGCCGCCGTCGAACGAACACCATCGCGGTTGCGGAAACAGCAACGTAATCCTTGACCTTCCCTGACCTTGCCACGGAGTTCCCGCCATGACCGAAGCCAAATCCACGAAGCCGAGTAACTTCATCCGAGACCAATTTATCCTCACGGTGATCTTGGTGATCGCGTTGCTCTGCCGTAATTCATTGGTGTCTTCGCCAAAATCGCCAAATGATACGACGGCAGAATCGTATTCCGCCGCGACGGAAGTGGTCGCGTCCATGAAATGATCCGGAGATGGCCTGGACCTTGTGTCGGATCGCGTCCGCAGGCCAGCAGATCACAAGGCCAACAGCCCAAACTTGTTTTGACGGAGTCGATCAGCCTTTCTAGGCTAACTCGGTGAACGGTGGGCATGATTCGTCGTAGGACGTCTCGTGCCCGTTCGGAGCAGACGGGAAAGTCTGATCCCAAGGAACCCGACCGAGGACGCTTCGATGCTCTCGATTCAAGGGACAAGCCGCCGAGTTTGTAACGGCCTCACTCGGCGCGAAGTGATTCGCGCCGCCGGGACGGGGCTGCTGGGAACCAGCTTGCCGACGTTGCTCGCGGCCGAAGAAGCCGGAGCGATCGTGGCTCCGCGAGCCAAGTCGGTGATGTTCGTTTTTTTGTTTGGCGGCCCAAGTCAGCTCGAAACATTCGATCTGAAGCCGGAGGCTCCGAAAGAAATTCGCGGGCCGTATCAGCCGATTGCGTCCCGGTCGCCGGGGCTGCTCGTCAGCGATCATCTGCCGAAGCTGGCGGCGATGTCTGACAAGTTTGCGGTCATTCGCACGATGACTCACGGACAGAACGACCACAACGCCTGCCACATCATTCAGACCGGCCACGAGATGCCGCCGGCCGAACGCGGCCCCGCTCGCGTGAACGCGACGGAAAAAGATTGGCCGGCGTTTGGATCGGTCGTCGAGTATCTCGATCAGCGAGCCGACGCGCAGCGGCCCGCCGATCAACGCCGCGACTTTCCGAGTTTTGTCTACTTGCCGAATCGGCTGGGCCACATCCAAGGCTACGACCGATCGGGGCAGTATGCCGGCTGGCTCGGCCGCAGCTACAACCCACTCCCGACCAAAGTTGCCAAGCGAGATGCGAAAGACAACCCATATTTCCGCGACTGCACCGACGAAGAGTTGACGTTTCGCGTCGAAGGGGTCGAGTCGCACGCGGACATGACGCTCGATCGGTTGTCGCAGAGAGAGAGCCTGCTGACTCAGTTCGACACGGCACGTCGCGAACTCGATCAATCGCGCGGCGTGCGCGATTTCGGTCGGCTACGCGAACGAGCGCTGGACCTCGTCACCTCGGAAAAGATGCGAGCTGCGTTCGACATTCGCCACGAGTCGTCGCAGCTTCGTGATCGCTACGGCCGGCACTTGTTCGGCCAGTCGATGCTGATGGGACGCCGCATGATCGAAGCGGGTGCGCGATTCGTCACCGTCTTGTGGGACGCGCCGGACGGTTACAGTTGGGACAGCCACCGCAACTCGGATGATGTCGGCAAGCATTTGCTGCCGGGACTGGACCAGAGTTTGTCGGCACTGCTGGAAGATATGCAGCAACGCGGCTTACTCGACGAGACACTGGTGGTATGCCTCGGCGAGATGGGCCGTACGCCACGCGGCAACGCGAACTGGGGTCGTGATCACTGGGGCTACTGCTTCCCGGCCGTGCTGGCCGGAGCCGGCATTCGCGGCGGCGCGGTCTACGGTCGCTCCGACAAAGACGCTGCGTACCCGCAAGACAAACCAGTCAGCCCGCAGAATCTCGGAGCGACAATCTTTCACGCGCTGGGCATCTCGCCTGACACCCGCGTCCACGATGCACTCGGACGCCCGGTGCCGGTCATGGAAGGCGGCGAACCGCTGGTGGAATTGTTCGGCTGAGTGACTGACAAAACGTAGCCACAAGCTGCTAGCTTGTGGCAATCCGGCGGGCAAGCTGGCAGCTTGCCGCTACGTCTGAAGGAGCAACCATGTCGCGAAGCCTCGCCCACGGTGTTTGTCTGCTGGTACTCGCACTGCTTGTTTCGGCGTTCGCTCAAGAGCCATCGAAGCCGAAGTGGAATTATTCCCCTGACCTGTTGCGTCCCTTCTGGCAAGGCGAGACCATCGAAGGGGAGTCGGTGCTGTTCATCAAAGACGAGAAAACCGGCGAGGCGCGAGCGTCCGTGCTGTTTCCGATTCGCGAAGTGCTCACGGTTCGCAATTCCGTCGGCGACGTGACCTTTGAGAACGGTAAGGATTTTGTCTGGAAACCGGAGTCGCGCGAGATCGTGTTACCGGCTGGTTCGCGGATTCCGTCACGAGCGCCGCAGGAATTGCGGCGGCCGGCGAAGACTCAGAAGTACGAA
>CAZILR010000028.1:0-18363 GCA_964539995.1 uncultured Planctomyces sp. | reverse complement strand
CTGATCGACACCGGCAGCCGCATGGACGACGTTATCTTCGAGGAGTTCAAAGGCACGGGTAACACCGAGCTATGCCTCGATCGCCGCCTCGTCGAAAAGCGCATCTGGCCCGCCATCGACGTCAACAAATCCGGCACCCGCCGCGAAGAGTTGTTGTTGAACGAAGAAGAACTCCGCCGCATGTGGATTCTACGAAGAGTCCTCAACGACATGAGCCCCGCCGAAGCGATGGACCTGCTCGTCAATCGCATGAGAAAGTCCAAAACCAACGAAGAGTTTCTGATGGCGATGAATTTAAGTTGAGGTTCAGCGAACAAATAACACTGGAGGTTCGCATGGCAAGCGCAGACAGCGTGAGACGCTGGCAAGACTTCGAGATAGATTCGGCAGAAAAGTACAATCAGTATCTTTGCAGTCGTGAGTGGGCGGAAAAACGTCGAGCCGTCATCGAGCGTGCTAAAGGTGTTTGTGAACGTTGCCATCTCGGAAAGGTCGAGGAAATTCATCATCTGACGTATCTACGAAAATACGCCGAACATCTTGATGATCTCCAAGGACTATGTTCGTTCTGCCACGAGTTCATTCATGGTTTATCCGACTTTGATCCGGCGAAAACGAAACCAATTGACGAGGTGCTTGTCGATGCCTTTGACTCCATCCGGTCACCAAATTCGATGCTTTCCGGATTTGAAGAATTGGATGGATGGCTCGGAGGATTCCGAGCAAGCGAATTGATCGTTTTGGCGTCACGACCGAGCATGGGAAAGTCTGCACTTGCACTCAACATCGCCAATAATCTGATTGAACAAAGCAAGGTTTTGATTTTCACACCAGAAACAGCGTCAACATCGGTCGCACACCGGCTGCTCGCAATCAGAGGTCGTGTGGACCTTCATCGAATCCGAAATTCGACCCTAGACGAAGTTGAATACGAGAGCGTGATGAAGGAAGCAAGTCGATTGCATGAAAACGGTCGCCTGACGGTTTGTGACCAAGTCCCATTGGATTTTGCACGCATTCAGAGCATCTCAAGGCAAAAGCGAGAGCAAGGTGGTTTGGATTTCATCATCGTTGACTATCTCAACATCCTTGCCACTGAAGTCGATGGAACGCGAGAGCAGCAGATCGGTGACACGGTTCGCAAACTGAAACAACTCGCAATGGCTCTCCAGGTTCCCGTTTTATGTCTTGCACAAATCGGACGAACTGTGGAGCAACGCGATGACAAACGACCGCGATTCACCGACTTACGCGAGTCAGGTGCAATCGAAGAAATTGCCGATAGCGTACTTTTCCTGCACCGTTCGGCTGCTTATGACCCGGAGGATCGCCCCGGAGAAGCGGACGTCATTGTCGCAAAGCAGCGGAACGGTCCGACTGGAACAGTGACCTTATCTTGGTTGTCTGAGTCGCTCCGATTTGGGAATCTCGCAAAAATACCAGACGGAGGATTCTTCGGAGGTAAAAGTTTCTTTGGAGGGAAACGGTAGTTTCGATCCTTCGAGGTGATGTATAGCCTAGAAACTCGTTTTTGCACTGCGAAGTTAAAAGACTCAGTTCTCAAAGTACCTGCCATGCAAAAAGCACTCGCCACATTTCGTCTCGGCCAAATCGAATTCGATAGCGGTGTCGATTGGCCGGAAGGGACTCGCGTGGAGGTTCTGCCGATTGAGAGTGTCGGTATGAACGAGGCCGATTGGCCGACCACGCCGGAGGGCATCGCGGCGTTGCTGAAGCGAATGGATGAATGCGAGCCGCTTGAAATGTCTGATACGGAATATGCCGCTTGGGAAGCCGAGCGTCGAACTGAGAGGGAGCGACAAAAAGAGTTCACCCGCCAGTCGTGGACTCCATCGGAGACGCTCCTTTGAAGCGATACTTACTCGACACCGGCGCGGCCGCTGACTATGTCTTTCGCCGACGCCGTGTTTTTCAAAAAACCAGAGACACTGTTGCACTCGGCCATCGGATTGGCATTTGTGTTCCGGTGCTCGGCGAACTTTGGTCGGGTGTCTATTCGAGTGCGACTCGTGATCGAAACGAAAAACGACTGTTACAGCAATTGAGTGATTTTGTCGTCTGGCCCTACACCGAAGAAGCGGCTCGCGAATTTGGCCGGCTGTTCTCAGAATTGAAACGATCCGGCCGGCCGATGCCACAAATCGACATTCAGATCGCCGCGATCGCGCTGACGTTGGGCAACTGTGTTGTTGTGACCAAGGACAGCGATTTCGCAGCCATTCCAGGACTAGACCACGAAGACTGGTCATAGAACGATCGTCATGCCCACCACCATCGAATCCAACCTCCTCATCAGCGACAGCAACGACCACTTCGCGATCATCGTGTCGCGATTCAACGACCTCGTCACGCGCCGATTGCTCGAAGGAGCACTCGACACTTTCCGCCGTCATGGAGCCAAAGACGAGCAACTCACCGTCGTCTGGGCACCCGGCGCGTTCGAGCTACCGCAACTCGCGCAACACATCGCGAGCAGCAAAAAGTTCGCCGCCATCGTCGCCCTCGGAGCCGTCATCCAAGGCGAGACGACTCATCACGACTACATCAACCACCAAGTCGCCGCCGGCCTGATGCACACCGCCCAAGAGACCGGCATCCCGGTCCTCTTCGGAGTCCTCACCTGCGAAAACCTCGACCAAGCCATCAACCGAGCCGGCGGCAAAGCCGGCAACAAAGGGACGGAGGCCGCGCTGGCCGCGATCGAAATGGTCAACACGTTGAAGCTGTTGAAATGATCCACAAACCCCACCGGGCTTGCCTCGGTGGCTCGCGGGTCTCTGCACTACTCGCTGCGATTAAGCACAAGTGACCGCTGGAGTAGTGCAAAGACCGAAAACCACCCCTGCAAGAGGGGTGGGGTGAGAACAAAATCCCCCGGAACCCCTCAATGTCCACATCCCGGCGTACCCGTGCTCGCGAGATCGCGATGCAGATGCTCTATCAAACGGATCTTAATCCCGACGCGACTGCCGACACGATCCGCAGCATGATCGCCGAGGAGCTGCGCGAGCCGGGCCTGCAAGAATTCGCCTGGAGCCTGTTCTCCGGTGTGATGGAATGGAAAGCACAAATCGACCGCCACCTGGAGGAGACCGCCGCCAACTGGCAGCTCGCCCGCATGGCTCCGACCGACCGCAACATTCTCCGCTTGGGCGCGTTCGAGTTGCTGCACACCGACACGCCGCACCGAGTCGTCATCGACGAAGCGGTCGAGATGGCCAAGAAGTTCGGCTCGATGCAATCCTTCCAATTCGTCAACGGCATCCTCGACCGCTTGATACCGCAGGAAAAACGGAACACGTCATCGCCGGCGACGAATGATTAGCGCACGGGGTCGAGTTTCGCTCGCACCCATTCCATCGCGGTCTCGTGGCTTCTTAACTCGTCGTTGAGTTGCGCGTCGCGGGCCTCGTCGAGCAACTGCTTGAATGGCGGTCCGGGCTTCAAGCCGAGAGCGATGAGGTCGTTGCCGGTCACGAGTGGCAGTGGGTTGAGGACTTCGGGCGGAGTCGCTTCGAGGAACTGTTCGCAGAACAGAACTGGATGCAGGTCGGCACGCTCGGCGAACAACGTGGCTCGCATCAGTGCCAGCAAGTCGTCGCGAAACGGATGTGCGAGCAAGCGTTTGAGCTGTGCGAGGCTGAGCTTCTCCGGCTCACGCAAGGCATCTTGCTGCCGCACGAGCCAAGCGGTCCTTTCGAGTTCGTCGTTCGAGAGCTTCAAGCGGCGGCAAATCGCCTCGACGTTCGACACGTCGCGTAGCAGCATGGCAAAGGCCAGTTCGAAGGACGGCTCCTGCAACAGCCGGAGGGCTGTCAGTTGAGGGCTGAGGTTTTCGGAGGTGGCGAGGACTTGCTGCGGCTTGGGGTCTGCGGTGTCTGGAGAATCCTTGTCTGATCCGTGCATGACCACTTCAGGCAGAATCTCCCGCAGCAAGCCAACCTCGTTCGCCAGTGCGACGGCGATGTGCCGATGCCGGTCCGTCAGCATCCGTCGCAATTCCGCTGCGATCCGTTCGGCGCTGACGACATGAATCTGCGGGGCCATCTCGATGACGGCGGCTTTTGTCGTGCGAGCGAGGCCGAATTCCAGGTGAGCGGTGAAGCGGACGGCTCGCAACATGCGGAGTTTGTCTTCGCGCATTCGCGCGTGCGGATCGCCAATTGCACGGACGTAACCTTGGCTCAGATCCCGTTCGCCCCCCACGAAGTCGAGGACTTTGTGTTCGAGCGGATCAAAGAACATCCCGTTGATCGTGAAGTCCCGCCGCTGAGCGTCTTCCTCCGGCGAGCTGAACGTGACCGAATCTGGCCGTCGGCCGTCAGAGTACGAGCCGTCGCTGCGAAACGTCGCGACCTCGACTTCGCCCGCACCGCGCGGGCCGACGACCATGATGACTCCAAAACTGGCTCCGACATCGACCGTCTTGCGTTTCGCGAAGACTTTTCGGACTTGTTTCGGCGTGGCATCCGTGGCGACGTCGTAATCCTTCGGCGTCTTGCCGAGCAGATGATCGCGCACGCAGCCACCGGCCCACAGTGCGGTGAAGTTGGCCTCTTTCAAGCGGCGCACGGCCTCCACGGCGAATTCACGTTGGAGAACGGGATCAAGCAGCCGTCGGTCAGAATTTTCGGAAGGTGTTGTCATCGAGACGAGTTTAGCAGCGGATCATCAATCTCCCCACTGGGCTTGTCCCGGTGGCTTGCGGGCCTCTGCACTACTGAATGGGTGGAATTCAGAGTAGGGCAAAGTCCCGCGAGCCACTCCGGGAGCGGGGTGGGGTGATCCGATCGCTTCCGCTCGCTGGTCACTCACCACAGCAGGGGCAAATCTCCGGGACGAAAACCGTCAACGTCGCCGAGTACGACGTGGCCTCGTAGCCCTCGCCGCTTTCGTCGGTCTTGTGATGAGCGACGACCAAGTAGTAGTCGCCCGACTTGGGAGTGAACTGCGCCACGCCGTTCGCGTTCGTCTTGCGTTCGTAGCGTTCGTCGAAGCTCTCGGTGAGCGATTCGCTGCGAGGAATGAACGACACCTGCGAATTCGCCAGCGGCTGGCCCTTCAGTAGCAATTTGACGACAAGCTTTTGCCCCGGTCCCATCGGAGTGACCGGATTCGACACGGGGACAATTTCCAGCGCGTGACCGAAGACGCGATCGAAGCCGGGATTGTCCGCCGTGACTTTGTCGAGCGACTGGCTGACCACAAACATGGTCTTCGCGCTCTTGAGTGACCGAGCGGGCTTGCCGTGGTTGACCAGCTTGTCCACGGAGTGCTCGACGATGTGCAGGCCCGGTTCGGCCGCAACGAATCGCGAGGTCCAGAATCCTTCCTTGGGTGTGTAGCCGGTGTCGGTCAGTCGCTCCTTCAAGTCGTAGCGTTTGCCGCTGGGAGCGATCATTCGCAACGAGCAGCCGTCGAGTGCCACTTTGCTGGCGAGCTTAAAGTCGCGATGCTCGTTGCCGTGATTGCCGAGCATCAAGTCGATGTGAACGGCGTCACCGGATCGAATCAGATTCGTGTTGGTCTGCACCCAGGTGTCGTGAGCGGTCGCGATGTTGCCGAACGCGCCAGTCACGGCGATCAACAGAAGACGAGAGAAAATCTGTCGCATGATCGTTACTCCTAATTTGTGGCGCACGCAGCTTGCTTGCGCTGAAAATGGGCGGAAGGCAGACGCACGCGAGTCGCGTGCGCCACAATGAACTAGAAACTGCTGACTGGCTCCCGGCCGTCGCGGCTGTGAATCGCTCGGTGCATCGCGGTGTCGATGCTGTTGCTGAGGTATCGCACCGAACCATCACAAAGCAGGGCGTGAGCGCCGCCATCGTGAAAGCTGCGCGGTCCGAAGAAGCCAGTGAAGTGCGTCACGACGTCTGGAATACGGCTGTTCGGCGGGCTGTAGCCATTCGTCAGAGTGCTGATCGCGCCGGAGTGCGCCCAGCTTGTGCCGCGTCCGCGCAGCGCCGCGCTGGCGGCTCCGCGCCAACTGGTCATGGTTGGCCAAACGGTGTGGAGGTTGGGATTCTGAATGACTCCGCCGACGTTGAACGCCGACCAAGCGCCGCCGGTCGCGGCCAATCCTTGAGTCGCCTGCAAATTCGCGCTGACTCCCGTCGAACCATTGAGCGTCGCTTGATACGGGAACGGCGGCAGTGTTCCGGCCGGCAACGTGAAGTCTGCTCCCACGCTGCGAACGGTCTCGCTCATCGCGACCGTGTTGGATGTGCCGTCTCGGATTTCGCCGAACGTCGCATTCGAGTTCTCGTACACGATGCCGTCCGTTCGCCAGCGGAGATCGTATTTCGCGCCAGTCCCGCTGCCGTAACTGACCATGTAGTTAATCCCGCAATACAGCGAACCACCGGCACCCGTGTTGTGGGTTGGCGCGGGATCGCTCGGACACAACGCCACCGGAAGCACCTGAGCAAACACCGCCGCGAATTGCGGGTTCGGAACCAGTGCGTTGAACGGTCCAGTGAATGCTGGCTGAGCGAAGTCGAGCTTCTTTTGCAGATTGGCCTGCTCCATGTAAGCCAACAACCGAGCCTGCGGCGAGAAGCCCTGCGTGTTTGGCAAATAGTTCTGAGCGTTCGTCAGCGGAAACGCGCGGAACGTGCTTTCGTAGTTTTGCAGAGCCAATCCCCACTGCTTGAGGTGGTTCTTGCACTGACTGCGACGTGCGGCCTCGCGAGCGTTTTGTACCGCAGGCAACAGCAGCGCGATCAAAATGGCAATGATGGCAATGACGACCAGTAATTCGATGAGCGTAAAGCCGCGCGATGGGCGTGGAGAAAGTCTGTCCTTGGGAGAATTCATGAAAAAGAGTCCTCTGATGTCTTGGGGCAGAAGAGCACAAGCACAACATCAGACGTCAAAGCAGCCATGCGCAGTTAAGTCACTCAACGAGTGCAAAACCTCAACCGGCCAGACTACCGCGACGTCCTAGAGGACGATCTTCGGTGGCGGCACCGGGGGCAGCAGCAACGCGTTCTCAACCCGATCAGTGGGAGACGCGACAAACGCGACGTTCATTTCCGGGAAGGAAATTGGTGCGACTGCGACGGCCAAACGTGGCTCTTGCGCAAGCGACACGCTCTCCGGGGACTCGGAACCGCAATCGCACCGCGAGATGCTGAGTTCGGCTTTCGTTGGCGCGGCGGCAACTCGTTGAGCCTTTGATGCGGACGGACAACACCCCGCAGCGGTCGGTTCCGTCACTTTCGGATTGGACTTTTTGGCGGAGCAACAGGACTGCGCAACTTGCGATTGGCTTTCACGGCCACAACAGCAAGTGCCCGACATTCGCTTGGCCAACGAACACCGGCATTGCGAACCAGGGTTCCGAGCACAGTTTTTCCCGCTCAGCAGCGACAGACTGCCGGGAAAACCAATCGACGTCAGCGTGAACCACACCGCGCAAAAGACTCTCGCTGTCCGCCAATTCAAAGCTTGGCGACAAAACTGTCGGGCCGAGTGTATCGATCGAAGGCACCACCGCATGACGATGCTCGCTGAACTGCGAAACTGGCCTGTAGGATAAGTTCACAAAACGCGGACGCAACACGGGTGCCCGGACGAGCGGCGAACTTCTTGAAATTGGGAACTCCCCCACGCGGCTCAAAAGTTTCCGCGATGATTCAAATGGGATTCTCAAAATTGCGGTGGAGAACTGCTCAAGCCGTGTCGCCAGCGGAGCGATACTCAACCAGGAACGAATTGTTTCGCCGGCGCGGAACCCACCCAGGTCGCGCAGATTTGGCAGGAGGAGTGATGAGGCAAGGAGCCTTAATCCTGGCGCTGAGCTGCACCCTGCTGTCTGTTTTTCTCCGTTCCGAAATCGCGGCTTGTCCGTATTGCCGCGTCGCCACGGCTGGAGTCGCGGAACAGAGTGAAGCGGCGGACGGCTGGCCGCTGAAGCTTTCTGGTGGCCTGGACTTTGCCTCGTCGTATTTTTTCCGGGGCTACCTGCAAGCGGATCAGGGACTCATCATGCAGGAGTCCTTAAACCTGTTCACGGTTTGTCCCTTCGGCGAGGACGTCATCGTGCGTCCCTATGTTTCGTTCTTCAACAGCTCGCATTTTGGTGACAACAATCCGATGTCGGGAATGACCGACGCGATGGCGGGAGCCACCACCTCGTGGCACGGCCTGGTCGTGGATGCTCGCTATGCGTACTACAACACCAACCCAACCATGTCCTCCAACGTGCATGAATTGGGAGCGAAGGCCAGCTTCGATCTGTTATCGCTGTGGTCAGACGACGGGACGCCGCGTTCGTGGAGCCTACGCCCGTTCGCTGGTTTCTACGACGAGTTATCCGATGAGAATGGAACTCAGAACGCCTATCTCGACATCGGACTGGAACCCTCCTGGCGTTTCGAATTGGCGGGGCGAAAAGCGGGCATCGCATTGCCTGTGGATTGGGGCTTGGGTATCGACGATTATTATCTCAACAGCAACGGCGACAACACGACCTTGGGCTACTTCTCCGTGGCCGCCAACGGCACTCTTTCGTTGCCTGTTCCAGAGAGTCTCGGTGTTTGGTTCTTCAATGCGTCGATCCAATACTTGCATCTCTACGCGGACAATCTCCAGACGATCAACCACGGTGACCGTGATGCCGTGATCGGCAAGCTTGGGCTGTCGTTCGTCTTTTGAGCGTGGCCTTTCCCGTTCGTTGATGTGCGAGACTCCGATGTCCGCCTCTCAAAACGGGGCTTTGGGGAAGCCGCCAGACCGCAACCAACCCCCCACGGCAGGCCCAGAAAGCCAGTGAATCGTAGGGTGAGACCAGCGACAGCGCCGGCCCACCTTTCATCTCCGCAGACCGTCGAATTCGCCAGCCTCAAAACCAAGAACTCGGTGGTGATCTTGCCACGATCGGCGATCGCGAGCGGCAGTTTTCGCCGATCACCCTGTCCGTTCAAGTCCACCCAGATTATGCGACCGTCAGAATGACTTCATCCGGGAGCCTTTACCGAACCGATAAATCCGATGTGTCTCTTTGGGGAGATACTGCGCGGTGACCCCGCGCGGAGTTCGGATTTCGTTTCGGCGAGTGCATTTCATGCGGCATCCCTTTTGGCGTTGGACTGGCTGGCTGAGCATCGGGCTGTCGGGCTGTCTTCACGGGCAAGACTGGCGTGCAGCGGTGACGAAGCCCACGACTCGATCCGTGGCCGATCGTCGTGAGTCTTCTCCGCAACCCAGAGTGGTTGGGCCGTTTCGCAGCGAATCGCCGAAGTTCGTGCCAAATGCTGCGGTTGCAAATCCATCGCAGATTGCGACTCGTCCGGCAGCGATCAACCGCACGTCACAAGTTCCGCAACAAGACACGTTGCCTCCAGCCGTTAAGCCAGAGTCACGACCCCGCGATCAAAAGGTCACGCCGGTCGGATATGAAGTGCCGGCCACCACTCCGACAGCGACCTCTCCAGCAAGCGTTGAACTGCCACGAACCGCGCCGTATGCCGAATTCGAGCGAACGATTCCGCTACGACGATCCAGCGTCGCGAGTCCTGTCGTGCCGCAGGCTGAGCCGGTTGAGGTCGTCGTTGTTGAAGAGAGCAAGGTTGAAACGAGTGAGCCTGAGAAAGCGACGGCGCTTCCGATCATCACACCGGCGGGTGCGTTGATTTCGAGCAAGCCGGCCACCGCACAAGGTTCGCGCTCGCGAAGTTTGGAGCCGGAGGATTCTTTGGACGCCGACCAGACGCGAGGCTTGTTTTCGAAATCCGCTGCTCCAGCGAAGGAGATGCCCGACGTGACTGACGCCACCGACGCAACGGCGAACGATTCTACCAATACGAATGCCGCGCCGGCCGCTCGTCCACAGGATGTGTCTGTGTTGGTCGAACAAGTCTTCGAGGACTTGCGACAGCGACGAATCAACGACGCTCGGCAACGGACGGAATGGCTGAAGCAACTCGTGAAGAAGCGCGCACCTGCCAACCCATCGAATGCGGTTGCCGAAGAGTCACCGGCAGCGACCGAGGACAGCCGCTTGAACGAACCACGCCGGCTGGATGTCGATCCGCAGGCGACTGCACTCAAGAAACCTGCCTCCGAGTCCTTCTTCGACGATGAAGAGTCCACGAACTGCAAGTAAGGAGTCGCGATGTCGTCGACCAAAACTCAATCCATTCCCACGCCCGAATCCGTTCACGACGTTTGGCTGAGTCAACGCGCTGAACTGGAGCGTGATCTCTTTGACGGCTGGTCACCCGAAGTCCACAAGACTCCGCCGATCGCTCAACCACAGGTTGTGACGGAGCCGCAGCCGGCCAGCGTGCCTGTCAACGAAGTTTCTCGCCAAAGTCCGGATGTCAGCGGCATCAGCCTCGAACCCGTGGTGGAGGTGGTTGAGGCCGACAAGACTCGACATCAGGAGTGGCTTAAGCAGGCGAACGCAGCGGCGGTGCAACAGCGAGCCGAGCAACAACAGCGAGTCACGGAAAACTTTTCACAGCAGCGTGACGCATTCTTCCAGGATTTAGCCCGTCGGCGAACGGCCTTCGAGCAAGAGTTGTCCGCTCGCGAAACCGCTTGGACGACTCAACGGGACCAGGAATGGACCGCGTTGTGCCGTGCGAAGGACGTCCAAGCTGCCGCACTGCAACAGTTGAAAGAAGAGATGTCGGCGCAACATGCGCGCGAGCGAGAAGAGCTGTTGCAATGGCGTCGGCAGGCCGAGTCGGAATTGGCCGAAGCTCATCGACTTGTCGAGCAAGAGCGACTCAAGCAGCAGCAAGAATGTGCTCGGCAGCGAGAGGTGGAGATCGCTCAGCGACGCCGCGATCGCGAAGAGTTCGATACGCGAGTGCGGCAAGTGCAGTCGGAGCTCGCGTACGCTCGGCAACGGCACGAGGAAGAGTTACGGCAAGCTCGCGACGTGCAATCGGCGCAGTTGCGAGGTGAGCGTGCGGAACTCAACAAATTGCGTGACACCTTGTTGGAGAAATTCCGTCGCGAGCAACTCGTCTTGGAGAACGGAGTGCAATTCTTCGGGCAACACTTGTCGCGCGTCTGCGAGGAACTCAGCGTTGCTCAAAGAAACTTGCCAGCGACGTCGGTCGCCGCGAGCGAGGCGTCTCCGATTGAGATGCTCGCCGAGGCCAACTTGACTGCGATCAACGCGCGACCGATAGAGCCAGCGATTCTCAGCCTGGATGAGATTCGCGAGCGACTGAACGAACTCCGAAAGCCACAACGAACGGCGGCGTGAAATGGACTCAGAAAACGCGACCACGGATGGCGCGCGTTCCACGGGAGACGGACCGATGCGACGACTGACGATCTTTAGCCTGCTGTGGCTCGGCGGCGCGATGCTGTGCGCGGCGGCTTCGTCGGTTGTCGCTGACGAGCCTGCGTCCGCAGAGCAACTCGCCGTCCAGACGATTCGTGCCGGGCAGGCACGAGACATTCAAGCCGTCAAATCCATCGCCGGTTCACTCAAGCATGATTCGCTGCTCGTCCGACGAGCGTCGGTGTGGTCGCTGAGTCAGCTTCCAGAAGCGGCCATCGTGCCTGTGGCGGAACTGATTTCCGCCCTCGCGGATCAGGACTCGTTGGTCCGCTGGGGTGCGGCAAACGCTCTGGGAAACATGGGCCGTCGAGCCTGGACTGCCGAGCCAGCCCTGTGGCAGGCGGCGATCGACTCTGACGCCGAGACTCGCTGCGCGGCGCTCATCGCACTGCGGACGGTCTCCGTCACGAAGCCTCCGGCCGCGATGTCCGTGCTGTGTCAGTGCCTGCAAAGCTCTAGTGCCGATGTGTCCTCGGAAGCCATCGCCACGGTGAGCAAGCTCCATTCACGATGGGATGATGACGAAAAGCGTTGTCTCGTGCCGCACCTTGTCAGCGCGGTTGAGACTGGCCGGGATGATGTGCGTTTAGCGGCGGCGGTGTTGCTCGGCGATCTGGGCTTGCCGGCCGCTGAGGCTATCGCCGTGTTGGCAAATGCAACCGACGACCTTGACGAGTTTGTCCAGTCGGCGGCTTTGCGTGCGGTCGGACTGTTTGCCGAAGAAGTTGATCAGCGTTGGAACCAGCTTGACGCCACGCAGCGTATCGCCTTGCGTCGCCCCTGTGAAATCGCGGCAAAGGTTCTGGGGAATCGCGGCCACGACTCTGCGGATGTCGTTCGAGTCGCCAAGCAGTTCGAACGGTTGACCGACGGCATTCAACTGATCTCAGCGGAAGAATCCGTCACCTTGCAGAGGTCGCCCCCGTCGGCCGCACGAGCCGAATTGTTGCCCCCGATAGATGCTCCGTCCGTCACGACACCGCCATCGTCGAACCGTTGGCGTTGGATCTTCGTCACTCTGTTGGCGGGGCTTGGCCTGTGGGGACTGCGGCAAAGTCTGTCGAATCGGTCAGCGGGCAGCGTCCAGCAAACGAGCAACACATTGAATGAAGCGGCTCCGTTGAATGAGACCTCTGTTGCAGAGATTCCGACGGAAGACATCGCGACTCGAAGAGACGAGATCAATTCGCTCAGTGATCTCGCGCTGGACGCGGCGGCGACTTTGAACCGGGCGATGAGTGACGAGGATTCCGTCGTGCGTTGGCGTTCGGCGTCGGCCGTGACTGCGGTCCATGCGGCAACCGTACCGCAGTTGCTCGCAGCGGTGACATCGACCGATCCCGAAGTGCGGCGTCTGGCAATCACGTCTCTGCGCGGTCTCGGAGCAAATGCACTGACTCCGTTCGTGCAGGCGTTGCATGATGACGAGGCTCGGATGCGACAAGCGGCGGCCGTCACGTTGGGTCAGATCGGATTGGGGGCCATCGACGCGGTGCCGCAACTGGTCACAGCGTTGACCGACGCCGATGCACGAGTTCGCGCAGCAGCGGCCCTCTCACTTTCGACGTTTGGGCCACATGCGATGGAGGCGGTTCCCGCACTGCGGACGGCTTTGTCCGACGAGTTCGCGGGTGTGCGAGCTCGCGCGGCGTTCGCGTTAGGCCAGATCGGCCCGTCAGCTCGGCGGGCTGCGGAGGAATTAGCTCGGTTGGTGTCCGATCCCGATGTGTCGGTGCGAAGTAACGTCGTATCGGCCTTAGGGGGCATCGGGGCGGACACCGCCGTCGTCTTGCCGGCGCTGCGTCACGCGATGAACGACGAAGACTCTGGTGTTCGTCGTTGCGCGGCCGCAACTCTGGCGGTGATCGACCACGGTGCGGCATCCGCCGCGCCGCAGCAATCTGCGATCAACACGATGATTAACGAGAAGGTAACTCCACAATCACCCCATCTGTCGTCGCCGATTCAAGTTCTTTTGGAAAATCCCTTGATCGCGACTGCCGATTCGGACGGTCCAGCATTGAAGGTTTTTGACCCTGAGCAGTTGAGCGAGCCGACTGTCGAAGACGACCTGAAATCCTCTCTGGATGTCGCCGACTTTATGGCTCAGTTGGAGGACACTGATGCGGATGTCCGCTGGAAGGCGTCACTGGGCTTGGAACAACTCGGCGCGTCAGCCGTGCCAGAGATGATCGCCTCGCTGAATCATCGCAATCCCGCCGTGCGGAAATTACTGATCGTCGCACTCGGACGTGTCGGGACCGAGGCTCGTGCGGCGATGCCCGCGATGCTGGTGGCACTTCACGACGTGAATGCCGACGTGCGTTGCGCCGCGGCGGATTGCTTAGGGCATCTGGGAGTCGTCAGCCGCACGATGATTCAGGCACTCGTGCAGTCGCTGTGCGATCCGAACGCCGAAGTCCGACGTTACTCAGCGACCACCTTGGGACGTCTTGGCCAACAGGCTCGCGAGGCGACGACGGCCTTGCAGATTGCGTCGATCAGTGACATCGCCGTCAAGGTGCGCACCGCCGCACAGACGGCACTGCAACGAATTTCCGAGTCGCTTGTGGGAGCGGCTTGAATAGGAATCAGGATAAGAATCAAGGGTCAGGGAGAACTCAGTGATGACAATTTATTCGCCGACCGGTGAACTTCGTGGCCCGAGTTGGCTTTTGGATGTGTTGGAGGATTCTTCGGCCGCGCGGCGAGTGCATCACTGGTGGCAGTGGGCTGTGCTGTCGCTCGGCTGCGTATCGGGATGCGCGAGTTGGGACGAGGTCGCGCACAACACCACTCAGCCGTTGCGTGCGACTGGTAATCTGCTGGCTCGTACGGGAGATCGAGTTGGCGATCTCTTCGAGTCGCATTCGACGAGCCATCGAAACCCGGAGAATCTTGCGGCACATCAAGGGCTGGCTCCCGCATCGGCGAGCCAGATCGCATCGCTTCAGAAAGCGCCGACGGCATCAGCGACCACTCAGGCGGGAGCGAACTTGCCGACCGCCTCACAACCGGCGGCGAAGCAAGCGATCCACAACACGCCCACCGCTAACGAGCGACCACGAGAATCCTTGTCGGTTCCAACGGCCCCGCCCGCGACGGAATTGCAGCCCGCGTCACCCGCCGTGGAGTTGCTACCGGCACCTCCGGCAAGCGTGCAGCCGATCAGCAATTCGCGACCCGCGCCAGCGACTCCGAAGACCTCAGCCGCGGCGAATGCCGGAATTTCAACCTGGTGCCGAGTTCGCATTCGTAACATCAGTCAGCAGGCGGTTCCACAAGTGGCCGTGACGGTGAACTCGCCGGAGAACGCGAAACTCGTCTCGAAAGATGGCGACAACGTGTCGGCGGCGGTCGCCGGTAAGATGGAGTTTGCCCCAGTGGCTCAAGTTGGTCCCAGCGAAGAAGTCATCCTCGTGATTGGCGTGGGAACAACCGAGCAACGTGGCAATCGCCTGCGCGTGCAAGTGCGTGATGGATTGGGTGGGTCCAATCAAGACGTGCAGGCTCGCTGGCAAGTCGCGATCGAAGCGATCGAATAGTCGCCGGAGGATTCGAGTGTCGGATTCGCTGCACACGGAGTGCGGGGCCGGCTACTTGAAGAGTCCACCGAGCGTTTCGATCAGCCAGCCGTTGGCGGGGCTGTAGCCCTGATGACCCCACATGCTGCGGACGAGGTCGATCGAGGCCATGCCGCAGAAAATCATCACGATCGACGAGACCGCAAGCGACGTGACCACTCCTGCGCCCCACGGATATTCGATCGCTCCGCTGGCCACAGCCTTTGTCGCAGGCTCGAAGTCCGCTTCGCTCTCAAAGTCCCCTTCTTCCTCGAAGGCTTCGTCACCGGCGAAGACATCTTCTACCTCTTCAGCCGATTCCTCTTCGTCTCCTTCGCTGAATTCAAAGGACTCATCTCCCTCGTCTTCATCCGAGGCTTTCTTCTTAACCATCGCGGCTCCGCCGTCGTCGGTCTCGTCCTCATCGTCGAAGAGCAGCACACTGGTGTCGCCCTGACTGCCCCCATCGACCGCGCCGATCTCGAAATCGCTTTCCGCCTCGTCGTCGTCGTTTGACGAGATCGAGGGAACTTCGAGCATCGTGTCGTTCATGTCGTCGTCATCGGCCGGCTTCTTCTTACCTTTCGGGATCTTCATCGCCGGCATGGTGGCGGTGAGCTGCAAATCATCGTCGTCGTCCTTGAGCGAGATGCCGCTATCGCCGGGAGTTTCCGCGAGCGTGATGCCCTCTTCTTCATCGTCGTCACTGCTGAGCGCGATTCCGCTGTCGGTATCGAGCGTGATGCCACCTTCGTCTTCGTCGCTGAAGAGCGCGAGGCCGCTGTCGTCATCGGCGGCCTTCTTTTCGAGCGACACACCGCTGTCTGCCACGCGATCGAGAGCGATGCCGCTCTGTGGGCCGACCAGATTGATGCCGCTCTGGCTGGTCAGTGAAATGCCACTGCCTTGGTCGAGCGCGATGTCGCTGTCATCGAGCAACACCGACGAGCCTTCGCTGTAGATGCCGCTCTTCTTGCCGCTGCCCGGAGTTTCTAGGTCTAAGCCACTGTCCGGCAGGACGGCGACGTCGCTGTCACTGTCTTTCTTGATTTTTGATTTCGGACCCGCCAGCCGCGCGTCGTCCAGCAACCGCACGTCGCTGTCCGAATCCGCCGCGACCAATCGCACGTCGCTGTCACTTTGCAAGCCGAAGTCCAATTCGTCGTCGTCTTCACCTGCCAAATGCACGTCGCTGTCGCTGTCCGGTTCCTCGCTGACCAGCATCACGTCGCTGTCGCTGTCTGGCTTCGGCGGCAGTTTGCCCGAATCGGCGGCATTGGGAGCCAGTGTCACATCGCTGTCGCTGTCCGGCATCGCGAACCGAGCGGCACTGTCGTCATCCAATCGCACGTCGCTATCCGAGTCACCCAATCCGAGATTGATGGCACTACCCGGAGCCGTCCCGGCGTGGCCCGACAGACGCACGTCGCTATCGGAATCACTGAGGTTGATTTTGACATTGCTGTCGCTGTCGCGTGACAGGCGCACGTCGCTGTCCGACTCTTGCATTTGCAGCATGACGTCCTGGCCGCTGTCATGACCGGCGTCCAAGCGGTCATCCATCACCAAGCGGACATCGCTGTCGGAAGCTCCGCCCGAACCGAAGTCATCGAAGATACTGCCAGTCGCGTCGCCACTATCGACATCGCTGCCTGGCCCGCCGCCGCTCAGTCGGCGAATGATGGACGGAGCACCGTCCAAGCCTGAGCCATCCGTTGACGAATCCTCGTCGAGTACCGAGGCGTCATCGTCGCCATCAATCATCGGCACGTCGGGATCCGACGACGGCTGCCGACGACGGGCGAGTTCAATCACGTCCTCCTCAATGAACTTGAACGTGCCGCGGTCACCGAAGCCGCGAATCTCTCCCTTTTGGCGGAGACGATTCAACTCTTCTTTGGTGATGCCCAGTATCTCCGCCGCTTCGTCGATGCCGAGATATTTCTTCGCCATGATTTACCGACTCCCGATTCGGTCCGTTTCGTTGTCTTGATTGTCGCCGCCGACACAACCGGACCTTGCAAACCGTGCTCGGAAAGGCGGTTGTGCGAACGTGGCAACTGATTCTATAGGCGGAAACAGAGCGAGCAAGAAGTTTCGAGCAACCGCATGCCAAACATCCGACAGCGAGGTTCGATGACAACGGACAACACGTCGGAAAAATCCTCAGATTCGCCTTGGCACGTTTTTCGGATACGACTACAACCCCGCCCGCTTCGATCCAGCCGAGGGCATTGCCCCTTCCTTTCGGGAGTCCTTCCCACGAGTTCTCGGCCCGAAGCGGACCCTGCCTGAATTCCCTCCTGTCCATTTCCCCTCCATCCGTCTTCTCCGCGTCCGTCTTTTGTGAATCGTCGTTGGTCCGTCCCCCCGCGACCAGACGCTGCGATTCGCCGAAGCCTCGCCGCCTCGAACGGAGTCTCCTTCCATGTCGCATTTGCTTCCAAACCGCTGGGCCGCTTGGTGCCTGCTGGGACTGTTCACCGCGCCGCTGACCGGCTGCATGCACAACGGCTTTGTGCCCAGCACGACGCATCGCCAAAGCCAGTACCGATCCCAACAGCTCTGGGGTCAGAACAAGTCGATGTCGCAGTCGATGGCTCAACTGCAACAGCAAAACGACCAGCTTCGCGGGAACCTCGATATCGCCAACAAGCGGATCGACAACCTCAACGCGGAACGCGCTCAAATGGCCGAGCGATTCAAGAACACCGGTCGCTCGAATCCGCTGTCGGCCGACGCAAGTGCCCGGTTCAAGGATCTCAACAGCCGATTCCCTGGCATTGAATTCGATGAGAACACCGGTGTTGCCAAGCTGGATTCCGATCTGCTGTTTGATTTGGGCAGCGACAACGTCAGCAAGAAAGGTGAAACCGTTCTGCGGGAAATCGCCAGCATTCTCAATCGCGGCGACACAAAGCAACTCCGCGTGCAGATCGTCGGCCACACGGACAACGTGCCGATTGCCAAGGCCGCCACGAAGACCCGACATCCGACGAACTGGCACCTCTCGACGAACCGAGCCAATTCGGTTCTGCTGGAACTCAAGAAGTCCGGCATCGATCAACGCCGCATGAGATCCTCGGGCGCGGGCGAGTTCGAGCCGATCGCCAGCAACAAAGACGCCACCTCGCGAGCCAAGAATCGCCGCGTCGAAATCTACGTCCTCGCACCGGACGCCTCCGACGTAGCCGGTGCCTGGGACCAGGATCACTCGCAAAACTGAGCGTCTCTCCGCAAGCGACAAACTCACGAACAGGCTCCGAACCGGAGCCTGTTTTTTTTGACAAGCCGTAGCCACAAGCTGCCAGCTTGTGGCGATTCGCCAGCAAAGCCGATTTTGCAGAGGTGAGGTTCACGCATCCTCTTCCACATGAAGTTCCCCTCCCGACCAATCGACTCCGGTTTGGCATCCAGATTGCTTGGCCTGCCAACGGTTCTCGATGTTGCGTCTGTCAGGAGGAGTTCATG
>CAZILR010000027.1:7768-18396 GCA_964539995.1 uncultured Planctomyces sp. | reverse complement strand
CCTCGGGGTAGTCGTAGTTCATGCCGATGTTGTCGGTGCTGAACGGGCCGTGGTTGTTCGTGTCGGTCTTGTGATTGGGGATCGGATCGAACTTGTCGAAGGTCTCTTTCCAGCCAGCCTCATAGATGCGGACGAGCAGTTCGTACTGCTTCGGGTCGTAGCCGTCGGGCTTCGGGAACGGGATGCGGTTTTCGGGATGGTCGGTCGCGCACCAGCGATAGCAATACGCCTGCACGCGTTTGTCGGCCGAGCCGTATTCGCCGGGCGGCTCCGTGCTGATTCGCGGCAGCACACCGGAGGATGGATCGCCGGAAACGACGTACGGGCTGATCTTCGTCTTGAGCACCCCGAAGTGATGCCGATGATGCAGCACGCCGGTTTGCACGCCGTTCCACTTCTCGCCGTAAACCGAGTTCGCCTCGCGGCCGACGTGACAATCGACCCCGGCCGCCGCGAGCAGATCGCCCTCGTAGGTCGCGTCGAGAAACATCTTCCCGGCGAACGTCTTGCCTGAAAGCATCGTGATGCTGGTGATGCGGCCGGCTGACTTCTTCACACCGGCGGCACGATCGAGCCACTCATCGCGATGCACGGGAATCTGAAACTCCTTGACGTAGTCCTCGAAGACTTGCTCGGCGACATGCGGCTCGAAAATCCACATTGTGCGATTCTCGCCGTCGATCGCAGGCGTCCCCTGCCCTTTGTTGCCGTACTCGGCCTGCTTCTGCCAGCGCCACGTCTCTGACTTTTGATACTCCTTCCACACGCGGTGATAGAAGTCTCGCGACAACCCGCCGATGACTCCCTTGTTGCCGGTGTCGGTGAACCCCAGACCGCCGCTCGACAACCCGCCGAGATGCTTGTCCGGGCCGACGACGATCACCGACTTCCCCATCTTTTTCGCCTGCACGGCGGCGATGACACCCGACGACGTGCCGCCATAGACGATGACGTCCGCCTCGAACTTTTCGGCCGCAATGGTCGATGCTCGAGTTGCCAGAAGCAGCGTCACACAAATGATCGAACGAAGTTTCATAGATTGTTCCAACGGAGACGATGAGATTCGCGGTTGCCACATCACTTGACCGACGCTTGGCCGTCTAACTCGCTCAGCTTGAAACGCACGCTGACGATGTAGGGTGGCTCGCCTTCAGTCCAGTGGCCGTAGGTGGTGGTCACAAAGGTGCCGTCGAGCAGCAGTTCGACGCCGGGATAGCAGCAGTCGGAACCCTTCGTGTTGTCCATGATGCGAACTCGATACTGGCCCTCGGTCCCTTTCACGATGTCGTCGTAGTTGCCGACCCAGCCGACCCAGCCTCCCTTCGTCGGGCTGACGTGCGTCGTGTCGCGAAAGCTGATGAAGAGTCGGCCGTCGGGAGCATACTTCGCCGTGTGGCGATCGCCGGTGAGCGATGCCGGAAGTTCGCGCGGCTCGGTCCAGGTGAGGCCCTCGTCGTTGGAGAAGATGACGAACGAGTTGTATTTCCGAGAATTCTCCCGCAGCAGCACGGCGATCTGTTTGCCGTCGGGAGATCGCAGCACGCCCGGCTCACAAAGATGCGCATCGGGCAGCGAGGCAATCGGCACGGGGACGCTCCAAGTCAGGCCACCGTCTTTCGACAGCGTCGTGTAGACCCAAAACCGCCACGGCTTGGCGGCCGGCGACGTGTGGTCGCTGTGCGGCCCCTTCACTGTGAAACGCGACTCATTGCCGCCGCGAATGAAGCGGCCGTCGTCGTGGAAAAACGCGAGGTAATGGCCGGGTGTCTTGAGGCCGATCACGGTCGCCATCGTGACCACTCCTCCGAAGTCGCCGATCGGCTTCAATTCGCTCCAGTGAGCACCGTCGTCTTCCGTGACCGCCATGCGGATCGGATACAGGCCGCTGAACATGATGAGGCGTTTCTTCCCCGACGCATCGACGACACGATGCAGTGTGGGAACTTCCAGCGACGTCTCCCACGACTTGGGAGTCGGTAGCCGCTCGCTCCAGGTTTTTCCGCCGTCGCTGCTGCGTTTGTAGACGATGGCTCCGCGCCCGTGACCCTTCGGGTACACGATGAGCATCGTCTTTCCGTCTTCCAGCAGCACGGTCGTCGGGTGGCCGAGATACTGCCCCGCCTCGCGATCCACGATGATCTGCCGCGATCGGTCCGCGCTGATATCCACCGTCGGAATCGTGTAGCTGGGCGCGAGCTTGGTCTTGAGATTCTTCGGTGGCAGCAGCGTCGTGTCCCGCTTCTGCGCGGGGGACTCCTGAGCAACGCACAGGCTGGCCATGAGCCACCAAGCCGTTGTTGTCGTAACGATGGCGCGGGTGTTGAGACGCATGGTGACGATGCTCCTTCGCGGGACAGAACGAGAATGGAGGGCGGCCTCCTGCCAGATTGCATCACCGCCGGCCGAAAATTTCCATGAAGACGATTCGCGAATAGCTTGAGCGATCCGCAGTCCATCGATTGGCCAAAGTGCCTGGCTTACGCCGCAGTTCTCTCAATGAAGAACTCGACTATTTTCTCAAGTGTGTTCTGCCGATGCGACACCGAGTGTCATTACGCCGCAAGAGTTCCGCAACGTCGTCCACGTCGTGCTCATGGCGGAACAATCGGCCCGCAAGAACCGCCGGATCGAGTTCGCTCCATGAACGATGTCATCGAGCACTTCACCAGATTCTTCACCGAGGAAACAGTGGTGAGGCGTGACTGGCGTTGAACAGGTGGGCTCGATAGTTTCTGCCGCCACTCTTCCGTGTGGTTTTTTCAAGGAGGTCATCCATGCGTCGTCTGCGTCAATCGGTCGTTTCCGTGGCACTGCTGCTTTCCGCGTCGATCTGCCCATTGGCTGTGGCTCAGACTCGTGATTCGGGAATTGATCCCGACGGATTCGACAAAACGGTGCGTGCTCAGGACGACTTGTTTCTGCATGTGAACGGCCGCTGGTTGCAGAGGACCGAGATTCCGGCCGACAAGTCAAACTACGGATCGTTCAACAAACTGATCGACGAGGCACAGCTCAACATTCGCACGATCATTGAGGACGCCGCCAAGAACTCCAATGACGAGACCGGCCGCAAGGTCGGCCAATTCTTCAACAGCTACATGAACGAAGAACTCGTCGAGCAGTTGGGACTGAAGCCACTGCAGGCCGAAATCGCGCGGATCGAAAAACTTGCGAACAAGAATGACGTCGTACGGCACTTCGGATACTGCGAAACGATTGGCGTCGGCGGACCGGTCAGATTCTTTGTCGATCAGGACGATCGTAATTCGACGCAGTATCTCGCGGCGGTCATGCAAAGCGGAACGACGCTGCCAGATCGTGACTACTATCTCCTCGACGAGCCGAAGTACGTCAAAGCTCGGCAAGCCTTGAAGGCATACATCGCCACGCTCTTTCGCCTGAGCGGTCAGGCCCACGGCGAGCAAGCATCAGATGCGGTTCTGGGGCTCGAGACAAAACTCGCAAAGGCGCAGTGGGATCGCACGAAACTCCGCGATGCCGAGGCACGCTACAACAAATTCCAAGTCAGCAAGTTGAATGAACTGACCCCTCAGTTTCCGTGGCCGGTCTTCTTCGAGTCCGTCGGAGCCGCCAGGCTGACCGAACTCAACGTCGTCACACCCAGCTATTTTGAGGAACTGCAGAAGATCATTGCGGAGACCTCGGTCGAAACTTGGAAGCAGTACCTCCATTTCCGACTGCTCGATTCTTCCGCCGCAGTGCTGCCGAAAGCGTTCGTCGATGCGCACTTCGAGCTGCATGGCAAAGAGCTGGCGGGCATTCCTCAGCAGCAACCACGCTGGAAGCGAGCAGTCGATACCGTCGCGGGTGGCGGCAACAATCGGATGGGAGCATTGGGCGAAGCGGTCGGGCAGTTGTACGTCGCTAAGCATTTCAAGCCACAGGCGCGCGAACGCATGAATCAGCTCGTCGGCAATCTGCTCAAAGCATTCGAGCAGAGCATCCACGAACTCGCCTGGATGACCGACGCGACCAAGAAGCAGGCGCTCGTCAAACTCTCGAAGATCACTCCGAAGATCGGCTATCCCGAGAAGTGGCGAGACTACTCCAAGCTGGAGGTCGCGGCCGACGATTTAGCCGGCAACATGCGACGGTCGGCGATGCTTGAGCATCAGAGAATGCTCGACAAGTTGGGTCAGCCGGTTGATCGCGGTGAATGGGGCATGACTCCGCAGACGGTCAATGCGTACTACAACCCCGGTCTGAACGAGATCGTTTTTCCGGCCGCAATCTTGCAGCCACCGTTCTTTGATGCGGATGCCGACGACGCCGTGAATTACGGCGGCATTGGCGCAGTGATCGGTCACGAGATCAGTCACGGATTTGACGACCAAGGGAGCAAGTACGACGGCGACGGTAATCTCAAGAACTGGTGGACCGAGGCCGATCAGGCCGCGTTTGAAAAGCTCACGAGCCGCCTCGTCGCGCAGTACGAAGGCTACGAAGCTCTGCCGAACAAGAAACTCAACGGCCGTCTGACGCTGGGCGAAAACATTGCCGACCTCTCCGGCATGGCGATCGCCTTCAAAGCGTATCGCTTGTCGCTGGGTGGGAAGGAAGGCCCGGTGATCGACGGCTACACATCGAGCCAACGGTTCTTCCTCGGCTGGGGCCAAATCTGGCGACGCAAGTACCGCGACGCCGAACTCGTCAAGCGGCTTGTCACCGACCCGCATTCGCCGTCGCACTTCCGAGGCAACGGACCGGTCACCAACCTCGATGCGTTTTACGAAGCCTTCAACCTGAAACCCGGCGACAAGCTCTTCAAGCCGAAGGAAGAACGGATTCAGATCTGGTGATCTTTCACCGCGTCGCAGGAACGTAGCCGTCATCACCCTCACCGCTGCGTCGTACAAACAAATTGTTGTTGCCGACGACTCGGTGAGTTCAGACTCTGTTGAGGATAGCCTCGGTGGCGGACCTTCAGGATGGTTGCTGTTAATTCGCTCGGATGTCGTAGCAGAGAAGCTGATTCTGATCGCGAACGTAGAGTTTTCCGTTCGCGATGATTGGATGCGCCCAGGCGGGTGGGTTGCTGCGGTCGGGTTGTTCGAAGCGACCGCGTTCCACGAGGCCCTCTCGCGACGGCTCGATCAGCAGCATCGTGCCCGACTCGGCGCGGAGATAGAGTCGATTGTCTGCCAAGAGCAGAGATCCCTTCGGAGCATTTCGATCTCTCCACAAGACCTTCCCGGTTTTGAAATCCATGCAGGTCAGAAACCCGCCTTCGTTCCCGCCGTTGGCTCCATAGAGACAGCCGTCGTGGACGATCATCCCGCCATGATGATTTTGCATGCTGGTGCTGAAATAGACTTCCTCGGGCGTGATGGCACCGCTGGAATTTTTCACCAGCTTGATCGCTCCTCCACCGTTGCCGTAGGCCGACGCGGCGAAAATCAGGCCGTCCTGAAAGATCGGTGTGGAGCAGTTGATTCCCATCCGGTTGGCCGGACGATCGTACCGCCACAGGAACTTGCCATCTGACGCGGAGACGCCAATCAGCGCGGTGGCCGTGAGCTGCACATACTGGCGTTGACCCTCGAAGTCGATCGCAATCACGGACGAGTAGGCCGCTCCCGACTGGCCGAAGCCACCGAATCCGCCGCGTCCTGCGCCGGGCCTACCACCGAATCCACCGCCACCGAATCCGCCTCCGCCAAAATTCAAAGTCCCTGGACTCAGTTGGCCGCCCTCGAACCCTTGATCCGCCAGCCAGACTTTGCCGGTTGAATCCGTAAACGGGGTAGTCTGACCGGCTTTGATGCGGATCGTGTCGGCCTCTTTCGCTTTGTCTGACTGGGGAATGATTTCGATCGCTTTGATCGCGGGACTGTTGGTCTTGGGCGTGAACGTGATCCGCACCGCGCCGTCAGTCACTACCACTGGGACGGACTCGATGTAGGCACGCCGGAATCCGCCGGCCTTCTCCCAGATATCGAAGTCCTTGAACTCCTTGCCTTGGACGGTGAGCGAAAAGACTCGCTGCCCGGCCGCGGTGATGCCTTGATACGTCTCTGCGAAGTAGAGCTTCACGAGATATTTGCCGTTGGGAACCTTGTGAGAGAAGCCGGTCATGCCCCAGTGCTCGCTCTGGAACAAACCCTGCTCCTTCGTGCCTTCGATGGTCGGAGCACCGCTCCCGGCGTTGCCTGCGAGTGCATTTGGTTGAGCGGGACGATTCGTGCCCGGACGGTTTGCATCCGGGCGATTCGTCGCCACAGATTGAACTGGACGGTCGCCGGTCGGACGATCCGCAGAGCCCGGCAGTTTGGCCTTCCAGATCGTCTCGCCCGTTTGCTTATTGAGTGCGACCATCATTGCGTCAGGTCCGCCGGGAGTGCAGATGACTCGGTCGCCATCCACCAGCGGCGATTCCCGATAGCTCCAAGCGGGGACGCCGCCGCCGAAATCCTGCGTGAAACTGCGCTCCCACACGATCTTGCCGTCTTCGGCACTCAAGCACGCGATCCTGCCCCCCATGCCAATCACATAGACGCGGTCGCCATCAACGGCCGGAGTGCAAGCCGGTCCTTCCTTCGCTTGCGGCACTCCTTGTTGGACTGCGTTGCCCAGCGGCGTTGCCCACAGTTGCTTTCCGCCGTCTTCGGCCAGAGCCCAGACAATCTCTTTGCCGTCGCGAATGCTCATGCCAAACAGTTTGCCTTTTGAGACGGCTGGCGCACTGTCTCCGCCGCCGAGTCCATTAATCTTCCAAGCCAACCGAGGTCCGTCGGCCGGCCACTCCTTCAAGAGTCCGGTCTCGCGCGAGATCGCATTTCGATCCGGGCCTTGCCACTGCGGCCAATCCACAGCCCCGGCAGATGTCCCAACCAGAATCAGTGCAAGAGAGAAGGCGATCCGTTTCATTTGGGAGTCTCCATTTGCGGATGAGTGATCAATCAGTTGTCTCATTGCCGCCAGGCCGTTTGAGGCGGGCGTTTGCAGCATCATGCGAAGTCCGTGTCTTTCGTCTTCTGAGTGACCGCCCGAAAGCAATGTCTCGGCGTCACTCACTGATTAGGTGCGCAAGACTGCGTTGTGGAGCGCGCGTCTGAGGCGATTCTTTGAAGAAACCTGGACAGCTCGTCTAACGGCGCAAGTCCGGAAACGGCGTTCCCGTCAGTTCTCGCCAGGCGACCGCTTGCTCCATCGTCAGCACTTCGAGGATGCGTTCGTTCTTTGACGACGGTGACTTTTTGCCGAGATTCTTTGCGGCGCTGTTCGGCAGCGCGTCGCGTTGGTGTGCTCCGCGCCAATGAGCCATTTCCTGTTGCTCGATTGTCTTGATGCGGTCGCGCTGGTCTTCCGTCAGATTGATCTTCGCGAGCACTTCTGGTTCACGCAGAGCCGCCGCGACATCCGCTTGCAGGTCAAGCTGATGAAGGCGTCGCAACTGGTCCTGTGAGAGCATGGCCTTGAGGTCCGCTTCGTTGAGTTGTGACCTCTCGACGAAGTGACGATGCAATTCCGCCGCAGGCGTCTGGCCAATGTCGCGAAACGTGTCGTGCCAGAGTTCTTCGACGCGATTCAATAACTCCTGAGCTTTCGCCCGCTGTCCTTCGCTCAGCCGCAATTCTTCCGCGACTGGCGGCTGGTTCAACAGTTTGATCTGTCCTGCGGCACGGAGTGCTCGGAGTCCATTGAGGATGCTTTCGACACGTCGGCTCGCTTCCGCCAACCCCTCTTGAGCGTGCGGATCGCCCCGGCGTTGCTCGATGAATTCCTGGTAGTACGACACCACGGACGTGAGCAATCGCCGGCGCAGCGATTCGGCGGACGGGTTGTACGCCAGCTCTTCTTCGCTGACCCGCACCAGCTCGTCCACGCTCCGCCGAGCCAGTTGAAATTGCGCCTCGGCTTCGTCGGCTCGCAATCGCTCGCGACGGTATGCGCCGTCGATCAGCACGAACGCCGCCAGTGAGATTCCCGAAACGACCAGCATGAAGGCCAGCCCCGCGATGACGGCGGAAGGATGTCGGCGCGCCCATTTCCGCGCGCGGTCGATCAACGACGGCGGCCGGGCGAGGATCGGCTGGTTGTCGAGGTAACGCCGCAAGTCGGACGCCAACTCGCCGGCCGTGGGGTAGCGATCGTCGGGGCTTTTGTTCGTCGCCTTCAGAACGATGGTTTCGAGTTCGACGGGAATCGACTTGTCCCGCTTACGCAACGGCTGCGGATGCACATCGAAAATCTGACTGAGCAATTCTTGAACGTCATGCCCCTCAAAAATGGGCGACAAGGTCAGCAGTTCATAGAACGTGGCACCCAAGGAATAGACGTCGGTCCGGTGATCAACGATCGTCCGCCGCCCGGCCGCCTGCTCAGGACTCATGTAGCGCAAGGTTCCGGGCGTGTCTCCCGTGCGCGTCAATCCGACCTCCGAACGAATCTGCGCCAGGCCAAAGTCGGTGATGCGCAGTTGCCCGTTCAGATCGACCAACAAGTTCGCCGGCTTGATGTCCCGATGCACGATGCCGGATTCATGCGCGTGTTGCAGCGCTTCCGCCGCTTGCAGCATCAGTCGAGCCGCCGTTCGGAAGAAACGATCGTCACGTTTCGAGTGCTGCGTCGAGAGGTCTCGCTGGAATTGCGCGTCCGTTTCGTGGTGGCTGGCGAGCGCGGCGTCCGTCGGAACCAATTCACGATCCGACCCCGTTGGAACGGCCGACTGTTCTCGCAATTCAGCGATCAACGCCGCCAGCGATTGTCCCTCGACCAACT
This sequence comes from uncultured Planctomyces sp., assembly GCA_964539995.1. Taxonomy (GTDB): domain Bacteria; phylum Planctomycetota; class Planctomycetia; order Planctomycetales; family Planctomycetaceae; genus SXKJ01. The sequence goes on along the minus strand of CAZILR010000027.1, from coordinate 9,654 downwards.
GCATCGAATAGAAATGCACGCCGCGCTCGTTCCCCACGGAATACACCGGGACGATATGGGCATGATTGAGCATCGCCGCCGCGAGCGCTTCGTTCTTGAACCGCAGCACATGCTTGGCATCGATGGCCGCGGCGAACGGCAAGACTTTGATCGCCACACGCCGCTGTAACGACAGTTGCTCGGCCTCATAAACAATCCCCATTCCCCCGCGGCCGATCTCGCGCAGCAAGCGAAAGTCGCCCAACTGCCCAAGCGGACGATGCTCGTCGGTGGCTTCCCCGTCGGCTTGAGGACCGAGTCCGTTCGCTCGCCAAGACTTGGTGGAACTCAGATTCGCTTCCCACTCCAGAGTTGCCGCATTCCGGAGAGGTGCCGCCACCCGTTCCACTCGATCGCGACTGGCGAAGAATTGCTCCAGCTCCGGCCGAAATTCGGCGTGCCGGGTCAAGAACTCGTCGCGATCCATCGGTTCGCCGGCTTCGACCGCGTCGATGTATTGCAGGACGAGTTCGGCAAGCCGCTCGTCGTGGTTCACAACCTTGGAGTCATCTCGATTCATTGTTCCGCCTCGTTCTCATCGCCCATCAGTTCTCGCAGCTTGTTCAAACCGCGAAACAGCAGCCCCGCGACCGCCGGCCGCGTTTTCCCCATGCGTTCGGCAACCTCCGTGACCGAAAGCCCTTGAAGATGATGCAACTCGACGACACTCCGCTGATCCTCGGCGAGTTGATTCAAAGCCCGCGCCAACCCGACCATTTCTTCGCCACGAACCGCTTGTCCGCTGGGCGAAGTCTGATCCGCCGTCAACAGACACTGGAGCCGCGATGATGAAAGCTCCATCGCAGCCTCCAGCGACCGCTCCTTCTGAATATCTCGCGCGCCCGTCGAGAAACTCCGTCCGATCCGAGCCAGCATGTTGGCCAGAATCGTCCGCAACCAGGCGAGCCGATCGGCCTCCGTCGTCCCACGAAACTGCTTCCGACATTTGTGGGCTTCAAGGATCGCTTGCTGCACCACATCGGACTCGTCCAATTTGGTCCGCAACCGCGGACTCAATTGCAACCGCGTGAGCAACCGCAGGTAGTCGCGGTAGTCCTCCACTTCAAACGTCGGTCGCGGCGTGGTGTTCATGGTTCTTCTGTCCTTCCGATCTCAGCTCCTCTCATCTTAGGTGCGCCAAATCGTCGGATGGAGCGCGCAAGACTTTGCGCGAAGGTCCAGTGAGGCGAAGTCGTTAAGAAAGGACCATCACGCGGGAGCGTGATGGCTACAAAGACTGCGGAAACTCAAAGCGTCCGGGGAGCAACTCGCGCAAGTTGCTTTCGGAAACGTGATCCGGCCGATCGCTGTCGACGAGCAGAATCGGCAAATCGTCGCAGAATTCGGCGGCGAATTGGCGGCACGCTCCGCAGGGTGGATGACCGCCCGAAGTGGCGATGGCGAGTGCTTGAAAGCGGCGGTGACCAGCGGCGACCGCCGCGCCGAAGGCGACTCGTTCGGCACAGATCGTCAGACCATAGGAAGCGTTCTCGACGTTGCAGCCACAGACGATCTCACCCGATTCGGTCAGCACGGCGGCACCGACTAAAAAATTTGAATACGGAGCATGCGCATGGCCTCGAACTTCGCACGCGATGCGAATCAGTTCTGAGCGTTGGTCATTGGTCATTGGCTATTGGTCATTGGTCATTGGTCATTGGAATTCAAAATGATCAATGACCAACGACCAATAGCCAATGACCAATTGCTTCGCTCCTCACGGCACCATGTGAACCATCATCAGATCGTGTCCTTCCTCGGACCAATTGGTCGCGGCAATCAGAATGATGCGGCCTCCCGACTGCACGATGTGCTGTCGTTTACCCCAATAGACGACGTAGCGCAGC
>CAZILR010000027.1:0-7758 GCA_964539995.1 uncultured Planctomyces sp. | reverse complement strand
GCATCTTCAAAAACCTGAAATCCTCTTTTATATAATCGACGACGTAGCGCAGCAACGGCTCGGCGTTGCCGACGGTGCGGGTGTCGGTCAGCACCGGGGTGACTCCCCAGAACAAGCACATCCGTCGTGCGATTTCTGGTCGATCGCTGACCGCGATGATCGGGACAGAGATGCGTTGATTGGACAGCGCCATCGCGGTCAAACCGGTTCGCGAGGCAACGGCGAGCACACTGGCCTTGAGATGTTCGGCGGCAGCTCCGGCTCCGCGAGTGACCGCCTCAGTGACCAGCAGTGCTTGAGCCTTCATCGGCGCGGATCGCGTGCGGAACTGCGACGACTCGACGAGCTGTTCGGCTTCGCAGGCCACGCGGTTCATCATCCGCACCGCCCCAATCGGGTATTCGCCGACGGCGGTTTCCCCGGAGAGCATGACCGCATCGCTGCCATCGAGCACGGCGTTGGCAACGTCGGTGACTTCGGCGCGCGTCGGCAATTCGTTGTGCTGCATGCTGTCGAGCATCTGCGTGGCGGTGATGACCGGAATACGTTGCAGGTTGCACGCCTTGATGATTTTCTTTTGGAGCACCGGCACGCGGGCGATGTCCACTTCGACGCCCAGGTCACCGCGTGCGACCATCACGGCGTCGGTTTCGGCCAGAATGCCATCGAGGTCGTTGATGGCTTCCAGCTTCTCGATCTTTGAGACGATCAGCGGCGTGAACTTCGGTTTGGCCGCTTCGATCACTTCGCGCAGCAATCGGACATCGGCGGCGCAGCGGACGAAGCTCAGGCCGATGAAGTCCAACTCATTCTCCAAGGCCCACGCGAGATCTTCGCGATCCTTGTCGGTAAGGCTCGGCGTGCTGAGCGCGACTCCTGGCAAGTTGACTCCCTGCCGGCTGCGGATTTCACCATTGCCATCGACGACGCAGCGAACCCAACCGGCGGCTGCGTTCGGCTCGACGACCTTCAGCGACACGGTACCGTCGGCCATCAAGATGCGGTCGCCGGCGCGGACGTCATCGATCAGTTGTTCGTAGGTGCAAGTCAGCTTGCCGGGAGTCTCGCTGTGCTCACCGCGCACGAACTCGACCGTCGCGCCGAGTTCACACACAAAGCTGCCGCCGGGCAGAGCACCGAGGCGAATCTTCGGCCCCGACAAGTCGCCCAAGATGCCGATCGGCCGCTGAATCTCAACCGAAATCGACCGAATCAGCCCAACCAGCCCATGCAACCATTCGTGTTTTCCGTGAGCGAAATTCAGGCGGAAAATATCGACGCCCGCATCGACCAACGCTTTCAGCTTCTCGCGAGTTTCGCACGCGGGGCCGATCGTCGCGATGATTTTGGTTTTGGAAAATCGAGAATCCAGAGAAGGAGCGGACATGATCTCATCCAAGGCAAAGCTTTTGGCGAGAGCACTCACGCCAGAAACGGAAACAGAACCACAAGGCGGGTTTTAACTGGAAGACCACCGCTGGTGTAGGTTCACCGAGTGATGATGCGGAGTCGCTTCCCCTCGTGAATTTCGTCTCGACAGAATTTCCGGGGCAGGTTTATAACCCGGTCCCTTCGAAATTCCTGTCTGGCGAACCCCCGCCTCATCCCCCTCCTTTCCTTGCAGATTTCACCGCCTGACCCTTCGTTGCGGTGGAGATTCTGCCTCGATTTGATCCACCAGGATGGTTGATCGATGAACAAATCCTCGTTTCGTCTGGCGTTCATGGCGATGCTGGCAAGCTCGTTGACCGGCTGTGCGTCGCCGATGAAGTTGTTCGCGAAAAAGCCGCAGTCCTACGACGACTACCGCGCTCAGCACAAAGCCGAGCAGACTCAAATTGCGGGCAGTCACACCACTCCCGGCGGCCCGGCCGAGGTCTCGGAACTGCTGCACCAAGGACATGCGGCCTTCCAGCAAGGCAATCTGCCGGAGGCACAGTCGAAGTACTTCGCCGTCGTGCAGCGGCAGCCGAATCATCCGGTTGCGAACCATCGGCTGGGAGTGATCGCCGATCGACAGCAGGATTACATGACGGCTCAGCGATATTACTTCGCGGCGTTGAACGCTTCGCCGAACGATCCGAATTTGCTCAATGACATCGGCTATTCGTACCTGTTGCAGTCGCGATACGCCGAAGCGGAAAACTACTTGCAGGGAGCGCTCCAGAAGAATCCGAAGCAATCCAACGCGATCAACAATCTCGGCCTGTTGTACGCCAAGCAAGGCCAGCCGGATCGCGCCCTGACCATGTTCCGAATGACAAACAGCGAGGCGGAAGCTCAGGCGAAGGTCGCTCGGCTGGCACCCAGCGGGCTGAACTTCGCGCCGTCTGCGGGAACGATGATGGCCAACCAAGCATGGCCGCCACAGAACCCGGCGACGATGAGCGCGGCTCCGAACAATCCCGCAGTCGCGGCGAACAACGGACAAGCTTTTGGGAACCCGATGGGCAATGCGCCGGGTGGGTATCAGCCTCAACAGCCACCGACGAATCTCGCGAACAGCGGTCGGACATCTTCCGATGCGACGCCGCCAAACAACTCCGCGCCCATCGCACAAACGGCCGCCGTCATTGATCCAAATTTGCCAGAAGAGACACGTCGCATCCGAGAACAAATGGAAATCGCTCGGTTGAAAGCGGTCTCTGAACGACAGGCCCGTGACAATGCCGAGCGGCAACGCCAAGAGATGCTGAAACAGCAATTGCGCAACGAAGAACTCGGCCGAGCCAGCATCGTCAATCCGGTCTACTCGCAACCGACCGGCGCGAACCGCTGGAACGGAGCGCCGACCTCGGCAGCACCTCAATCCAACGCGCCGATCGTCATTGGGCCGTCTCCGAGTGCCAACGTACCGAATGCCGCTCCGTGGCAGGCGACGCCCGACGGACAGCGGCCGGCCAACGGCGCGTTGGGCCATTTGCCGAACGGACAATTCCATGCGATGCCGAATGTCGCGCCGCATTCCATGCCAGTGCCAATGCCGAACCTAGCGCCAAATTCCATCCCGGAGCCGATGCCGAACGCGCAGCGCGGTTCGGTGCCGCCGACGGGAATTGGCTCGCCATTGGACGCCATGCCGACTTGGCCACCAGCCGGTTCGTTGCCAACGGTCACTCCAAACGACTCCGCGGCCGGTTCAAATCCTTCAATGTCCGCACCGAACAACGGAGCGTGGCCGAATGGGTTTCCGCCCGGCACGGCCGATGACCCGGCTCGCGCAGCCTCGCGCATGGGCATGAACGCCGGATTGGGCAACCCGTTCCCGATCACGCCGGGGCCGAGTCACGGAACGATGAATGTCCCGAACAGGGCCAACTCACCGGATTCGTTCAACAACTTCGGAGCACCCAACGGACTCTCGCCCACGACACCACCCAACTGGCCGGCTCATTCGAATCCGCCCAATTACGGACCACAGCCAGGCGAACCGCCGGCCGGCTCGTTCGGACCGAGCGACTTCAATACTTCAGCCAACTCGCAGAATCCATTTCTGGAGTCACCGGCTCAAACCGCGTTGCAGGATCGGCTGCCGCAGTCGGAGCAGTATCTGACACCCAGCAACTTCGGTCACTTGCCGGCCGGCACCACACAAACACAACCGGCCAGCTACGGAACGAGTCGAGGCAACGGCGGACCAACCGCATCACAATTCGGATCGCGAAACGCTTCCGCATCCGACCGCCTCGGTGATGACGAACGCTGGGAATATGGCCAAGCACCGGGAACCCAGAGCGTTCAGTCCTCGACTCCAACCATGCAAGGCTACCTCGCGACACCGTCGGGCGAGAACTCGCTGATCGAATACGAACGGATGATTCAGGCCACCAACTCCGAGACGAATCGAATCCGCCAACTGATGGACGAGCAGCGTCAACTGCCACCTTCAGAAAACTTCCGCCGCAGCAGTTCGCAAACGCCGCCTCGCACATCCAACGGCACCTATCGTCGGCAGTAGCGCGAGCATCCTCATCACAGCGAATCTTCAGGCACATACGGCTGAGCCAACGGCAACGCGACCGTGTGTTGAAATCGGTCGGTCGAAGCGCTCACCGGCCGCGAATACCAGCCGCCGGTGGCGACAGGCGGCTGAAAGTCGATTGTGATCCGCACCGCGTTCGGAATGCTGTTCGAAGTGGCGCTGTCCCACGTCGTGGTCCAACTCACGCCGTCGAAGTACTCGAACGAAATCGACGCGACTTCCGGGGCGAGCAACTTCACGCTCGACGCCATCGACGACAGATCGCCCGATTCGTCCGCAGCCTGCATGGCCATGCGATCTCCCTGCAACCGAGCCAAGCCAGTCGCCTGCTTGCCGAACGGGCTGTTCAGGGAACTCGAAAGCTGCTGAGCCAACGTCGAATTCGATCCGAGCAGAAAGTACGCCACCGACTGCATGTCGCTGCTGACGTAGCCAGCGGAAACTCCATTCGCGCTGCCACTGGCAGCAGCGGTTTGATCGGTTGCTCGGCCGGGTAAGCTGACATGCGCGACGATCGTCTGCGAGTCGCCAAACATGCCGGTCTTCTGCGTCGAATAGTTTTCGGTCGTGGTTGAGGTCGTGCTCGTCGAAGTGCTGGTCGAACTACTGCTGGAGCCGGTGGAGCTCGATCCACTGCTTCCGCTCGACGTCGAACCGCTGCTACCACTCGTGCTGCCAGATGTCGCCGTGGAGGTGCTTCCCGATGACGTCGAGCCACTGCTCGTGCTGGTGGAACTCGACGACGAGCCGTCATCGGTGGAAGAAGTCAGCGCCGTGTCGCGGAACACGACCGAACGCAGATCGGTCTCGATTCGCCGAAACAATGCCCGTGCGACCTGCGAGCGTTCCATTTCCACTTGGCCAAGCGAAGACGACGACCAGTGCATCTGCAACGCCGTGTACAACGCCGCCAACAACAAGCTCGCCAGGCCGAGGGCGAGTACGATCTCCAACAACGTGAAGCCGTGACGGGGGAGTGGAGAGTTTCGTTCCGCCTTCTTCATGGCGTTGTCTCCTCCGTGGTGTCCTGCTGCGCGGCGGTCCACACCTGCGGATCGCGGATCAGACGTCGGAGCTGATACTCGTTCGACGATAGCCCACCTTGTCCCGGATGAGAAACCTTCACCGTCACCATCAACGCATCCGCGTGTGGCCCCGATTCGACTTGCAGACTCCAAGTCCAGGAGGCGTCATCGTCGAACGGGGCATCGCTGGTCGATGTCAGCGGCACCGCACCGGCGACAACTTCGTTCAGCTTCGATTCACATCGCAAAATCGCTTGCGTCGATAGCCTCGCCTGAACCGCGGCACGCACGCCGCCGTACCACAACTGGCTCAGAGCGGCCAAGGCCCCCAGAAACAGTCCCAGCGACAGCAACACCTCCAACAGCGTGAGGCCACGCCGCTGTTTTTTTTGCCGCACCGTGGAAGCCGTTTCAAAACTAGCCCGACGCGCCAGCGCGGGGCAACGATAGCCGGTGATTTTTGACCTCTCGCTCGCGCGTTTTGAAGTGGCACATTTGTGGTTCCGCCCCAACGGGGCAGCAATATGCCAGCCCAGGGCAACGCCCTGGGTCGGGAAGCGGAAGAAAATCCTAAGCCCTGAAAGGGCGGAACCATCTTGTCCTTGTCGTGTGTCTCGCCCTTTCAGGGCTTCAAAAAACTTCGGGGCATCCGTACCCAGGGCGTTGCTCTGGGCTGGCATATTGCTGCCCCTTCGGGGCGAAAGCGCAACTTCAAAACTTGCGCGGCGGGCTAGTGAGTCAGCTCTGAAACCACTTCGGCGAATGTTTCGTTTCATCATCGCCTCCGTATTTCGATGGAAGAGACGGTGACACCACCTGTAAAACCACGCACAGTCAGTCGGACTTGTCGATTGCGTGCGTCAATCACAGCTAACTCGGAGTCCACTGCCGAACCATCAGGCTGAAACGTCACCGGAGCACTCCAGCCGACCTGAGCCAACTGATAGGCATTCGGCATTCCCGTGACGAGCTCCTGCGGCAAACGCTCGACGGGGAGCGGAGTGCCGTTGAGGTCGCTGCTGAAGGTGATTCCCTTGGGCAGCTCACCGGCAGTCGACCCAGCGGCGGTATTCGTGGAAGGCGTCACCGCAGTGGAGCTCGTACTTGTACTCGCGGCTGTGGAATTGGATTCCACAGGCATCCAAAGATAGCGACGGCCACCCGGCTCGAAGCGAAGCTGCCAAGCGGAACTGGAATCGAGTGCCTTGAGACGCACGCTCGCCAATTGCACGCGAGCACGCTCGGCCCCTTCCTTCAACGGCTGGTCGGCCATCATCCGCAGCACGGGCGGAAAGACCACGCCGGTGATGATCAACAGGATCGCCAACACCAGCAGCATCTCAGCAAACGTGAATCCGTCACGAGCCAGACTTTGTCGTCGATAGAACTGGTCACGACACATGGCTCATCGCCGTTAGTTCTGCGACCAATTGTTGATGTCGTCCGCCGTATCGTCTTGCCGATCCGGACCAGCCGACCAGATCGCGGGCTTGCCGGTCGTCGATTGGTGATTGCCCGAAGCCGGGTACTCGTAGCGCAACGCGTTCTTCCAAGCGTCGAGCGGGACTTTTTCCAGGTACGGCGCACGCGGCTTGGCCGAGTCGTCCGTCTGTTCGGGACTCATCAACATCTGAACCACCGAGTCGCCATTGCCTTCCGGGAACTGGCCATCGTGCTCGGCCGCGTACTGCTTCACGGCATTCTCGAAGCCGGAAATGCTGATGCGTGACGCTCGACGATTCGCTTCGTCCTGCCGACCGAGCAGGTTCGGCACAACCATCGCCGCGATGACACCCAAGATCGCGAGCACCAACAACACTTCAATCAACGTGAACCCCGAACGGACGGGACGGCGGCGAGCAAAACGGCGAGCGGCTTGCATGGCAGATTCCTTGCGGATGAATTTCTGGCGGGGGAGTTCTGGTCAACCAAACCCCACCTTGCCAGCGCGGGTTTCGGAATTTCGCGTCAGGGTACTGAAAGGCACACCCTCTGAAAATGGGCGGCGGCGAGAATCGTATTCGACCAACCGAACAGTCACCCAATCTCAGCGAATCCCGCCACAAAATTGGCCTGAATTCTGGGAACCCGACCTGCCATTCGGAATGTTCCGACGAATCCATCCTCGCCAGCCACTCACAAATCGCGTGTCTGAAGGAACAACGCCTTCTTCTCTCCCGGCAGAGTGAAGTCGAAGCCGCAGTGTTTGAAGAATTCATCATTCGACGTGATCGCCATGACTTCCAGCACCTGACGTTCACACGCTCGCTCAACGCAGCGTTGCACAAGCTGCTTGCCGATGCCCGCCCCACGGAAGTCTGAAGCAACGGCGAGACTCCGAATTTCGCTCATCTTCGGCGAGTAAATCTCCAGCGCCGCGAAGCCGACGATCCGACCGTTCGACTCGGCGATGAAGCCGTGCGGCAAAAGGTCTTCCAACTCCTGCGTGGTCCGAGGCAGCAGTTTTCCGATGGCCACAAAAGGCTCAATGAACGTCGCGATCCCCGGCAAGTCCTCGGACGTGACGGAACGAATCGTGAAGGTGGCAGTCGCGTTGGACATGGATTTCTCGCAAACAAATTCGGAACGATGAGCAGGAAAATTAACCCGAAGCGTCAGCGAGGGCGAGAGCACCGAACAGTACAACGACGGATGCCGTGTGAAGCGCTCGCCTTCGCTGACGCCTCGAGGCTGTAAGGTTTTCAAAAGTAGCCCTGTCGCTCCGCGACAGGTAAGCCGAACGTCGAACGA
>CAZILR010000026.1:15656-18438 GCA_964539995.1 uncultured Planctomyces sp. | reverse complement strand
TCTTCGGCGGCAAAGCTCGGCTGAGCGGCTTGTGGGTCGATGACCGTTACGTCGCGAACTACGTCGCCGCCGATCCGGCGCGGTTGATCGGTTTTCTGTCGGTTGATCCGACGCAGCCCGGTTGGGAAGACGAATTGCGATTCGGACACCAAGAACTCGGCTTGCGCGGCATCAAGCTGCTGTCGATGTACGCCGGCTTTCGGCCCGATGAGTCGCGGCTCGATCCGCTCTGGCAGTACGCGACCAAACATCGCTTGCCGGTGCTGTTGCACACCGGCACGACATTCGTGGCTCAAGCACCGCTCGAATACACGTTGCCTCGGCATCTGGATGTCGTCGCCACTCGATTCCACGAAGTGCGGATCATCATGGCCCATCTTGGGCACCCGTATGAGGGGGAGGCGATCGTCACAGCTCGCAAGCATCCGCATGTCTTCTGCGACATCAGTGCGCTGCACTACCGACCGTTCCAGTTCTATCACAGCCTGATGCTCGTGCAGGAATACGGCATTTGGGACAAAGTCCTGTTCGGTACGGACTATCCCTTCACGACCGTCAACGCGACGCTCGACGGCTTGCGGAAACTCAACGACATGCTGGCCGGCACCGCGCTGCCACGACTCAGCCACGAGGCGATCGAGCGGCTGATCCACCGCGACTCGCTGCCGTTGCTGGGGCTGCGTTGATCTGCCCGCCGGATTTCGGATGCCATGCTGGCCGATGCCGGATACCATGTTCTCCCGATCCGTTCTTCCCATTTCCGGAGGCATTGAGATGCGAAACCTCGTTTGGACACTGGCGTCGATGGTTCTGGTGGTCTGCGTGAGCGCGGCAGCTTGGTCGTCGGAAGCGGATGAACTGCGTGCCAAAGCCAAGGCCGTGCAGAGCGAGGCCGAACGAGCGGCGAAGGAAGGTCGCAACGAGGAGGCGGAGAAGCTGTTCCGTCACGTTAAAGAATTGTTGCAGGCGGCTCAGAAGCACGAACCCAAATCGGTGAAATCGCCCAACCGTGAAGACGAGTTGCAGCAGCACCTCAAAGCGTTGGCCGAGAAGGAGCAGTACGCAGAGAAATCAAAGAACGAAGAGGCTCTTGCCGAGTTGCGAAAACTCCGTGCTGCGACAGAGCACGAGTTAGCCAACTTGCGAGAACACGGCGAACGGAAGATCGCTCCGAAGCACACCGGCAAACATCCGCAAGAGCCTGTGGAGGAAACGGGGCTGCGCATCAAGCACATCCGCGTGGCGGTCGAGAACCTGAACGCGGCGGGACTCCACGACATCGCCGAGGAGCTGGCACACAAGGCGGATGCGATGGAACGCGAACACCAGCAAGGCCACAAACAGATTGCGAAGGAGTCGCCCGCGCCAAAGAAGTTCAAACACCCCGAACCCGAACTCAAACACGCTGAGGGCAAAGGGAAACATTTTGAACCGAAACGCAAACACGCTCCGGACGCCGAGCCTCTCGACGATCTGCGTCAAGAAGTCCAACGCCTGCGTGCGGAACTGAACGAACTCCGTGAAGGACTCAAGAAGCGTCCGTGAGTGGATCGACTTCAACATCAATCGACCTTTCCACCCATGCTTGAGACAGACCCATGCTGAAAGTCACCGGACGATCCGCAACCGATTGCGAAGGTTTTTCTCGCCGCAACTTCGTGCAGGCGGGAGTCCTCGGACTCGGCGGACTCACCTTGCCGCAATTTCTCGCTCGCCAAGCACACGCGGCCCCGCGAGCGAATCGCGCGATCGCGCCCGGTCACGCCGGAACCAGTGTCATCCTGATGTGGATGAGCGGCGGGCCAGGGCATCACGAAACGTGGGATCCGAAGCCAGAAGCGGTCTCGCAATTTCGCGGGCCGTTCGGAGCGATCTCGACGAGCGTGCCGGGCGTGCAATTCAGCGAGACGCTGCCGGAATCGGCGCAGGTGATGGATCAACTCGCGATCCTTCGCAGCGTGCGACACGGCAGCGGCGATCACACGAAGGGCAACCATTGGATGCTCACCGGCTTTGAAGGGCCGGACTTCAACAAGCCGGACAATACGATTCAGCGAAGACCCTCGCTCGGCTCGGCGGTCGCGGCGGTGCGAGGCCCGAACGTCCCCGGAATGCCGGCCTACGCGGCGGCTCCGCACTTGCGAGGCGGGACCGACAACCTGTTTCACTACGCGACGTATCTCGGCGGAGCGGCCAATCCGTTCGTCGTGAACTCGAACCCGAACGCGGCCGACTATCGCGTCCGCGATCTGTCACTCGCCAGCAACCTGACGTTCGACCGGCTGCGCGACCGACGCAGCTTGCTCTCGACGTTCGATGCGCAGCGCCGTGAACTCGACGTGCCGATGCAAGACCTCGACGCGAATTATCAATCCGCGTTTGACCTGCTCACCGGATCGCAAGTGCGTGAAGCGTTCGACATCAATGCCGAACCGGCTGCGACGCGCGATGCCTATGGCCGCCACGAATTCGGCCAAAGCGCTCTGCTCGCTCGGCGACTGGTCGAGCGGGGCGTGACGTTCGTCACGGTCAACACGCAACCGTGGGATCATCACGGCACCGCGAACCGCTACGCGACCGCCGAAGGAGCCAAGCTGCTGTTGCCGCCGTTCGACCGAGCCTTCGCCGCGCTGATCCGCGATCTGGTCGATCGCGGCCTCTACGAAAAGACGCTCGTCGTCGCGATGGGCGAATTTGGCCGCACGCCGCGCATGAACGACGCCGCCGGCCGAGACCACTGGGGCCACACCTTCAGCGTGCTGATGGGCGGCGGCCGCCTCCC
>CAZILR010000026.1:13159-15556 GCA_964539995.1 uncultured Planctomyces sp. | reverse complement strand
GCCGAGACCACTGGGGCCACACCTTCAGCGTGCTGATGGGCGGCGGCCGCCTCCCCCGTGGCATCGTGGTCGGCGCGTCCGACCATCACGGAGCCTACGTCGCCGAACGTCCGCTCACGCCCGAAGACGTCGCCGCCACGGTCTATCACCACCTCGGCATCGACGGCCAACACACCACCTTCCCCGATCGCTCCGGCCGCCCCATGCACCTCGTCGAAACCGGCGAGCCGATTCGCGAATTGGTCGGGAATGTTTGACAACGTAGCCATCACGCTCTCGCGTGATGAGCCTTCTGGGAAACGATCACGAACGTCTCTGGAGCCTTCGATCGCACAACTCAAAAGGCTCGTCACGCGGAGCGATGACGGCTACTTTATTTGAGCCGTTCCAACCGGCCCTTGCGGCGGACGATGTTCTTGTAGTCCCACTGGATGTCGCGAGCCTTTTTCAGCCAGCGTTTCAACTTCCGTGTGTTGACCTGGTCAGCCGCCGTGTAGCGAGCTTCGGCAGCCTTGAAGCTCCCTTCGTTCTGGAGATCGTCCTCCTCAAAGGACTGACCGCTCCAGAACAGCAGTCGGATGCAGCTCTTCAACTTGCTGTACCCGACAATCGGGTTTCCCTCAAGAAACCACACTGGATGCGCGTGCCAGATCTTGTTTTCCGCTTCCGGCAAACCTCGGTCGATCTCCCCAGCCAGAAGATCACAAATCTTCTGATCCTCCGAAGCCAGCGCCTTGTTGTATTTGACCATGTCTGGATGCATTGCGGACTTCCTTCGGTTATTTGGTAATCGCCACCTCCCAAGCAGCAACCGGAGACCAATTCATAGCCGCCCAGCGACAGCGTTAGCGGTGGCCGCCGTCACAAAACTCATGATTCAACAACCGCACGATCGGCGGTTCCCGTTCATCACTTTGTTCTGCTTCGTTTCTGATGTTGCCGAAATGACAATCGAGTCACGAGGATTGCCTCGTCAGCGTCGTGATCGATAACTGATTGCGTTGTGGCAAAACCGATGGTAAGCAGAAAACTCATCGTCGGTGAGTTCAACGCGCTCTTTTCCGCCAGACCACATGATGACATCAATATCAACAATGTCAGAAAGCTGACCGAAATCTTCCAAGCGGTTTGACCAGTCGTATCCATCGTAATTCAGTTCCTGGAATATGTACGGCATCGCACACGCGTCGAGTGTGCCGTCATTGGGAAGTGGAAACCCGTGGAGCCGTACAAGTTCGCGAACATGTTCGAGAAACTGCCTGCGACCGCCTCCGACCGGATCGTCGTGCGATGCGCGCGAGGCAATCGCGGTGTTTAATTTGTCGATCAATTCGGAAAGCGATACTGGCATGTGATCAACTGGTGAATGCAAGGCCGTTTCTGAGGCAAAACAGTTGGGTATCCAAAACGGGCAGGGATAGCACGGCTTGACCAACACCCCGGTTCGGCGTGAATTGGTGTCAAAGTGCCACTGGCCGTTGAGTTTGTCAATCGACGGTTTATCGAAGGCGGGTCGGTGAGCGTGATATCCGGCGGTCGGGATATTCCAATATCCGGAATCGGCGGTATCGTGGCTGAACCGTTTGGATGGCGTCTTTCGAGAGTGGCGTTCGATGTTCGACTTTGTCTCACTGGCCTGCCTGTTGAAGACCAGCTCGCACGCGGCCGGCGATGAAAAATCTGGCGATCCGGGTGGCACGACCATAACCATCGTAAAGGGCGTGGTCATGCGAGGTGATCCACCTTATCACGCCCTTCCCGATGGTCAGGGCGCGCCACCCCGACTTGCCGTTTGGCGAGCCATTGCCGTTGTCTTGTTGATCGCATCGCCGAGTACGTCAGCCCGTGCGGACGGCGTTGCCGGAACGAAGTTCTTTCGTGACAAGATTGAGCCGGTGTTGAAGGCTCAGTGTTACTCGTGTCACTCGCGGCAGGCGGAGGAGGTGAAGGGTGGGTTGCGGTTGGACTCGCGCGCGGCGGTGTTGCGGGGCGGGGACAGCGGGCCGGCGGTGATGGCGGGGAAGAGTGGCGAGAGCTTGTTGATTCAGGCGCTGCGGCATGAAGGCGGGTTGGAGATGCCTCCCAAGAAGCCGAAGCTATCGGAGAAGATAATTGCCGACTTTGTGAAGTGGGTCGAGATGGGTGCTCCCGATCCGCGCGAGACTGAGCCGTCGGAGAGTTCGCAGCTCGAAGAGGCACGGCGGCATTGGGCGTTTCAGCCTCTGCGTCGGCGAGCCGACGGGCGTCAGCCCTCGGACCATTCGCGATCCTCGAAAGACGTCCGGCGGCTGACGCCTGCCGGCTCGCCAAAGAACATAAGCGAAGCCGAAAAGCGATCGCTCATTCGCCGCGTCACGTTCGACTTGATCGGCTTGCCGCCGACGCCGGAAGAGGTCG
>CAZILR010000026.1:4396-13059 GCA_964539995.1 uncultured Planctomyces sp. | reverse complement strand
ATTCGCCGCGTCACGTTCGACTTGATCGGCTTGCCGCCGACGCCGGAAGAGGTCGAGGCGTTCGTCGCGGACAAGTCTGCCGATGCCTACGAAAAGGTGGTGGACCGGTTGTTGGCCAGTCGGCACTTTGGAGAGAAGGCGGCGCAGCAGTGGCTCGATGTGGTACGGTTCGCGGAGACCGAAGGGTTTGAGTACGACCGGCACATTCCCGATGCGTGGCGGTATCGGGATTACGTCATCGACTCGTTCAACAAGGACAAGCCGTTCGATCGGTTTCTCGTCGAGCAGATCGCAGGGGACGAGATCGAGCCGGAGAGCCACGAGTATTTGACCGCGTCGATCTTTCATCGGCTCGGCCCGGTGCGACGCAACGCGGGGAATACCGACATCGCGCTGAGTCGCAACGAAGTG
Source organism: uncultured Planctomyces sp. (assembly GCA_964539995.1). Classification (GTDB taxonomy): domain Bacteria; phylum Planctomycetota; class Planctomycetia; order Planctomycetales; family Planctomycetaceae; genus SXKJ01. The sequence continues at coordinate 12,648 of CAZILR010000026.1, read as the reverse complement.
CTCACCGAGCGGACGGACATCATCGGCTCGGCGATTCTCGGCCTGACGGTCGGATGTGCTCGCTGCCACAACCACAAGCTGGAGCCGATCTCTCAGAAGGATTACTACCGCTTGCAGGCGTACTTCGCGGCGACCGAGGAGCACAACCTCGTCCTCGCGACGGCTGACGAACAACAGGCCTGGGAGGCTGCGACGAAAAAGGGCAAGGAGGAAATCGCTCGCGTGCAGAAGCTGGCGAAGGAGGCGGCTGACGCCGCCGAGAAGGACCGGCTTGCACAACAGATCGAAGAGTTGGAAGACAAACTCCCTGCGCCGCTGCCGACGATTCCGGCGACGCACAACGACTTCGCGAAACGGACGGCGATGCACGTCTTGAAACGGGGCGTGTGGGAAAACAAAGGCGAGCCGGTTCAACCGCGTCCGCTCAGTGTGTTGGTGGCGGATGACTTGGCCGAACTTTCCCCCGGCGAACCGCAGCCGCGCACGCAGTTGGCCAAGTGGCTGACATCGCCGAATCATCCGCTGACCGCGCGCGTCATCGCGAATCGTGTCTGGCAGCAACACTTCGGCGTCGGACTCGTGAAAACTGCCAACGACTTCGGCCTCAAGGGAGAAAAGCCGAGTGATCCGGAACTTCTCGACTGGCTGGCGGCCACGCTGATCGACAACGGCTGGCGGCTCAAGCCGCTGCATCGGCTGATGGTGTTGAGCGCGGCGTATCGAAGTGGTGAGGAGAGAGTGGGGAGTGGGGAGAAGGACAATACAGATGCTTCGTTGCCTTCCCACTCCTCACTCCCCACTCCTCACTCCCAACTTCCACGTCGTCTTTCCGCCGAAGAAATCCGCGACGCGATGCTGGCCGTGTCGGGCCGGCTCAACTCCAAAATTGGCGGGCCGAGCGTGATCGTGCCGGTCGATCCCGAATTGGTGAACCTGCTCTACAAGCCGTCGCAGTGGGCGATCACGTCCGACGTGACCGAGCACGACCGGCGGTCGATTTACTTGATTGCCAAACGCAATCTGCGGCTGCCATTCTTCGAGAACTTGGATGCTCCCGCGTTGCAGACCAGTTGTGCTCGCCGAGAATCGAGCACTCATCCGCCGCAAGCGTTGGAGTTGCTGAACGGCACGCTGGCGAACGATCTGGCTCAGGCGTTCGCGAAGCGGCTCGAAAAAGAATGCGGCAGCGATCACGACAAGGTCATCGACCGAGCGTTTCGGCTGGCACTCGGCCGAGCGCCAACCGCCAAGGAACTTCAAGGGTCTTCCGCGTTTCTCCGCGAGCAACCCCTAAGCGAATTCGCGCTGGCTCTCTTCAACCTCAACGAGTTCATGTATGTCCGATGACGCAACCGTGGGGCAGGTTTTCAACCTGCCCATGATGGACGGGCAGGTTGAAAACCTGCCCCACGCGAAGGCAACTCGCACACGGCGTGAGTTCGTGCGTGAGGCGTGTTGTGGGTTCGGCGGACTGGCGTTGGCGTCGTTGTTGCATGACGAACAGCTTCGGGCGGCGGGGGCGAGTCCGTTGGCGGCGAAGCGTCCGCATGTCGAGCCGAAGGCGAAGTCTGTCATCTTCCTGTTCATGGCGGGCGGGCCGAGCCACGTCGAGACGTTCGATCCGAAACCGCTGCTCAACAAGCTCAACGGGCAGCGGCGGCCTGAGGAGTTCGGCGAGGCGAAGTACCAGTTCGTCCACGAGGATGCTCGGCTGTTGGGGACCAGGCGGACGTTTCGCAAGTACGGCGAGAGCGGCATTGAGGTGTCCGATTTGTTTCCGCACACGGCGACGTGCATCGACGACATCGCGGTGCTGCGGTCGTGTCACGGCGACAGCGTCGTGCATTCGGCCGCGCAGTACGAGCTGTTCTCCGGTCGCGTCGTGCCCGGATTTCCGAGCCTGGGTTCGTGGTTGCTCTACGGTTTGGGAGCCGAAACTCGCTCACTGCCAAGCTACGTCGTGATGCCCGATCCAAAGGGAGCGCTCGAAGCGGGACAGCCGATGTACGCGCACGGATTTCTTCCGGCGGTGTATCAGCCGACGATGTTCCGACCGGGGGATCGCCCCGTGTTGAATTTGGATTTGCCCAGGCACGTCTCGTCGCAGCAACGTCGGCGCACGTTGGAATTCCTTCGCAACCTGAACGAGTCGTCGCTCGATTCGGCCGCAGCCGATGAGGAATTTCACGCGCGGATCAATGCCTACGACGTCGCGTTCCGGATGCAGACCGAGGCTCCGGAGATTTTCGACCTGACTCGCGAGTCGCGTGAGACGCTCGACCTGTACGGCATCGGCCGCGAGCCGACGAACGATTACGGTCGCCGCTGTTTGCTCGCGCGGAAGCTCGTCGAGAACGGCGTGCGATTCATCTGCGTCGTCTCCGGCGGCGGGCCGGGCAACATGCAGTGGGATGCTCACGGCGACATCGAAGAGAACCACCTGCGCAAAGCGGCCGAGACCGACCAGCCCGTCGCCGCGCTGTTACGCGACCTGAAGCGGCGCGGGATGCTCGACGACACGCTGATCCTGTGGGGCGGCGAGTTCGGACGCTCACCCGATGCGCAATCAGGGACCGGCCGCGATCATCACAACCTCGGATTCTCGATGTGGATGGCCGGAGGCGGCATTCGTGGCGGACAAGTGGTCGGTGCGACGGACGCGATCGGGCTCAAAGCGGTCGAGAAGCCGTACCACTTCCGCGACATCCACGCGACCATCCTGCATCAACTCGGCCTCGATCAGCATCAACTGACCTACCCGCATCTGGGCCGCGACGAACGGCTAACATTCCTCGAAGGCAAAGTCATCGAAGAAATCGTGTCGTAGGATGGCCGCCCTCGGCCGTCCGAATTCGAGCACGAATCAACGCAGGACGGCCGAGGGCGGCCATCCTACTCGAACCGCATCGAGAACAACTCCGCGTCCTTGAGCACGAAGCGAATGCGGATCGGATTGCCGGCGAGCGAGCTGACGTCGGAGTTCTTGGCCCACGCGACTTTCGCCGCGAGGTCGTCACCGCTCAGCGAGCACTTGTCGGCCGTGAACGGGGCGAGCGATTTGCCATCGGCATCTTGCAGTTCTACACGAACAAAGCCGTTCGATGACGTGCGGTAATTGAGGATCAGTGTCTTGCCGGTAAACGTCAGCGGGATCGTGACAGCTTCGCCTTCCGCACTGCCTTTTTCCGACAGTGCGCTCAGCGCGACCAAACCATCGCGGCGGTAAGTGAACCGCCGAATGCGGCTGGCCGGGCCGATGTAGTAGGCTTCCTTCGCGTACACCGACCACTCGTTCGGTTTGTTCGGAAGTTCGAGCATCCCCCAAGCCATGTAATTGCTGCGGTTGCCGAGTCGCTGTTCGGGAGCCGTTTCGGGGATGACCGCTTCGGTGTAACGCTGAAACGTCTGGCCATCGCGGCTGACCATCAAGGTCGGTTCTGTTCGTTCGGTCTTCGGCAGGAAGCGTGTCGGGAAGCCGACCAGGATGTGCGGCGCTCCGGGATAGTTGCGGATCGCGTTCGTGTAGAGATGCTCGGTCGCGCCGACTCCGGGATAGTCCAGCCACACGGGATCGGTCCACGTCAAAAAATCCTCCGACGTCCCGGTCATGATGTCGCGGACGACTCGGAACGCGCGGTGGTATTCGCGGTACTTGCCGATGTGCGGATCCCAAAACGCGAGGTTCTGCGAATCGAACGCTCCTTTGGTGATGACCGGCTTGTCGGACATCTTTTCCCAGCGCAATCCATCGGCCGACTTAAGCGGGATCAAACCACCTTTCACGGAGGTGACCGCTTTGTAGCGAGCATCGGGTGAGCACTTCGGATTCGTATCGAGGAACGGCGTGAAGCAGTGCCCGCCGGGACCATCCCACACGATGTTGTTGGCCATCGAGCCATCGAACTCGAACAGCCCTAGCTCCGGCTTTGTGAAGTGAATGCCGTCGGTGCTCTCGGCGTAGCAGGCAACTTCGCGATGGGTGCCTTTCTTCGTTTTCTCGTCGAAGTGCGAACCGCGGTAGTACGCGCGAAATTTGTCGCCGTCTTGGAAGATGGTGTAGTACGCGCTCGTGTTCCCCTCCCACGGCTTGTCAGCGATGAGCGCGACTTCTTTCGGTTGCGGCTTTTGTACGACCAGTTTCGCTGCGCCGCTCAAACGGTCGATCAGGTGACCGTCCACGAACGGCTCCAACCGCGAGCCGATTGGTTCAGCGGCCTTTGCGACCGAAGGCGCAAGCTCTGCCATCGGGACTAAAATCAGGACGAGACAATTCCAAATTTTCAGACGTGTCATGCGATGGCTCCTCCATCGGCCGTGGCCGTCATTACTTTGGCATCGGCAGCACGATCAGGGCGTTTTCGGCAAACGTGGCCTCGCCCGATTTGCCGTTGATTTTGTACTGAATTTTCAATTGCTTGACCGTGTTCGGAGCCGGGTCTCCACCGAAGCTGGCGTTGTATCCGTCTCCGGCCAACGTGATCAGCGGCAGATCGGTCGCTTGTTTCTTCACGATTGCGGTGACGTCTTTCTGCGTCGCACCGGAACCGTACTCGGCTTTGACAATTTCAACTTTGACCTTATCGAAGCCGGCGGTGCTGAGGTGTTCGCTGACGTTGACTCCCTTGGCTCCCAGTTTTTGGGCGACGAGCAGCGTCGTCTGCGTGGCGTCCTCTTTCAAATCCGGAACCTTCATCAACTTGATGGCGAACTTGAGGGTCTCGGTGCTGGGTTGAATGCGGCAGACATCCAGGATCAGTTTTTGTTCGGTGGTCTCTTTGCAGAGGTCAAACGCTTTTTGGCACATGTCAGCTCGTTGCTCGTCGGGCATGGCGAAGCGGCGGGCAAGACTGATGTAACCTTTCAACGCACGGTTTCGGAACTGAGCGGCTGGAGCGGTTTTGGCCAAGTCGAGCAGCACCGGCGCACCATCGAGACTGGCCCACTTGCCGAGGACTCGGCTGCCGGCGTCTTGAAGCTGCGGGCTGTTGCTCTTGGCGGCGGCGCTGAGTGTCTTCAACGCTTTTTCGCCACCGACATCGCCGAGAATCTCCAGCAGCAAAGTCTTGGACGTGGCGGGAGCCTTGTCGATCGCGGTCGCGAGTTCGGTCGCGCAGGCTTCGCGATCGGGCATGCGGACGCTCGCGGTCTTCAAGGCTTGTTGAGCGGTCGCGGCATCGTCGGCATTCTTCGTGTTGATCGCCTGCGAGACCAGCACGTTGAGATTCTTCAGCGACACCGTTTCGCCCAGCGCGAGCAGCGCGGCTTGGCGAATGTTCTTGTCGGAGCTTTCAACGGCTTTGAGTAGCGCCGGAGTCGCTTCGATGCGGCGCTGGCCGACCAGTTCGATCAGCAGCGGGTACGTTTTGCCCTTGGCATCTGGGAGCATCGCGGCGATTTGTGAATTGATTTTGTCCCCCGGAAGTTCTGAAAGCGTTGCTTTCGCGGCGAGGGCCAAGTCTTCGTCGGCATCAATCGCCGTCCCCAACAATGCGTCCACGGACGACGCATCGCCGACTTGGCTGAGTGCTTTGATCGCGGCCAAGCGAACCGGCTTAGGCCCGCTGGCCGCCGCCTTTGATACGGCGGCAACAACAACCGTTTCCTTGCGATCGGCCATCGCGTGGAGAATCAGCGCCGCGTGTTCCGGCGTTGCCTTCGCCAATTCAGCGGCAAGTGCTTTATCGACTTCGCTGCCGGGAAACTCGCGAGCGGTGAACAACCCGACTTCAAACAACTTCTTGTCCGTCGATCGCAATTGTTCGATCAGCAGCGGAATTCCTTCGTCCTTCCGAGCAAGAATCGCTCCGCGAGTCGCTTCGACGATTCGCTGCTTCGGGAGTTCCGTCTTGCGGACTTCATCGTACAGCGCGACGGCGTCGGCGGCCTTCCCTTCGTCGAGCAATCGCTCGGCACACAGCACACACCCTTCGGCTGCGGCCGACCGGACTTTCGCAGGACCGCTCGTCAACGCAATGCGAAGCGTTTTTTCCGACGCAGCATTTCCGATGCGGCCCAAAGCAACCGCCGCAGCCGACGCGACTTCGTCGTCTTTGTCGCTCAATCGTTTGGTCAACACTTCGACCGAGTTCGCATCGCGGCGGACGCCGATGGAATTCAACACACCGACCAACAGGTTTCCTTCGAGCGACTCGGACGCCTTTCGCAGAGCCTCATCGGGTGCTGTCCCTGGAATCGCTTCCAGAGCGATCCGCGACCACGAGGCCAGTTGCGGATCAGAAAGTAACTTTGCCAAATCGCCGACCGCTTCGCTGGACCCGTCGATCGCCAGCTTCTTGCACGCAATCGCCTTGTCCTGCGGCGGAGCGGCCGAACGAAGAACGGCAATCAGTTCCTTTTCTTTCTCCGGCGAGGCCTTGAAGCCGTCCGCGGCATGGGCCGACGTGAGAACAGCCAACATCAAAGCGGCAGTGAAAGCAGTGCGGGCAAATCGTTGAGTGAGCGTCATTGTTTCGGTCCTGATCGTTGAGGACGATGTGATGTGACGAAGGAATGGGACTCATGGGACAGATAGGTCTCATGTGTCTGATGAGTCCTATCAGTCCGTTTGACAGTTACAGCCGCCACGGTTCGCGGAGCGCTTCGGAGCGCATTCGGTTGGCGGGTTCGTCGTCGATGAACATGTTGGTTTTGTTGTCGTACTTGACTTGCCGGTTGAGGTACAGCGCGACGTTCGCGGCATGACAAGCGATGTGAGCGTTGCAGGCCGCGAGGGCGTTCGTCTTCGGCTGCGAGCGAGATTTCACGCAGTCGAGGAAATCGCGGACGTGGAACGTCGCCGGGTAGCCGCCGATCTCCAGAACCGTGCGTCCCGCGAGCAACTCCGGCGAACTCAGCACCATCTTGCCGCTGTCGCCCGCTTCGACCCAGCCGGTCTCGCCCTCGAACCGTACGGGGCACGAGCCGAGTGGAATCCAATCTTTTTCGCGGAAGATCAGCTCGGCACCACTCGCGTACTTCGCGACGAGGTGACCATCGACTGGCGGGTTGTATTCAATCGGCGGTTCGCAATCGCCCATCGCCCATTGGCACAGGTCCACGCAATGCGAACCCCATTCGAGCACTCCGCCAGCACCGAACGCGCCGATGAACCCGCCACCCTTTTCAAAGTTGAACCCGTTCAGCAGAGCCTTGTTGAACGGCCGATAGGCCGCCGGGCCGAGGTAATTATTCCAATCGACCACTTCCTTCTGCGGCTCCTCCTCGGCGGGGAGCCAACCGCTCTCCATCGCTTTCATTCCGGCCGGATGAGCGAACACTCGTTTCATTTTTCCGAGCTTCCCTGTCCGAGCCAACTCGCACGCAAACGCGAAGTGCGGCAAGTTGCGCCGTTGTGTGCCCGCTTGGAAAATTCGTCCGGTGCGTTTGATCGTGTCCCGCAGGATCAAGCTCTGTTCGATGTTTTTCGTGCAAGGCTTCTCGCAGTAAATGTCCTTGCCCGCCTTTGCTGCGGCCATCGACATCGTGCAGTGCCAATTCGGCCCGGTGGCGATCAGCACCGCGTCGATGTCGCTGCGGTCGAGCAACTCGCGATAGTCGCGGTGCATGTCGCACTTCTCGTTGCCGAACTTCGCATCAACCATCTTCTTGACCAGCGTGCGGCGAGCTTCCTTCACGTCGCAAACCGCCGCGAACTGCACGTCACTCTGCTCCAAAAAACAGCCGAGGTCGTACAAGCCTCGGTTTCCGATGCCGATGCCGCCGACGATGACTCGCTCACTCGGAGCGGCGACGCCATCCAGGCCCAAGGCCGAGCTGGGGATAATCGTCGGTGCGAGCACTGCGGCTCCCGACGCTGAAAGGGCTGTCTTCAAAAACCGACGACGAGAAAGTTGCGTTGCCTTGTTCGCCATGACTGCTCTCCTGATCGTGATGATCGCCGAATCGACAGGACACCACCCGTGCCGTCTGAGACATGTCCCCGGTGCGTTGGCAGCATAATCCCAAGGCATTCCGCGTTCCACACACGGCCCTCCGTGCGAGTTCCGTGCGAAGTCCGGAATCCATCAGCGTGTCTTGGTGGTCGCGGTGGCGGTGCGATGTTCCTTGAAGAACTTCACAATCAGCGGTGGAGCTTCCTCCGGATATTTGTGAGTACCTGGATGAATCATGGTCACAACGGGATGGCCGCTCTTCGACGAATAGACGGTGCAGTGTTTTTGATCGTGCCACGGAATCCCTTCGCCGCATTCGTTGAGCCTTCGCAAGTGAGTCATGGCCAATTGCTGCCAAGC
>CAZILR010000026.1:0-4296 GCA_964539995.1 uncultured Planctomyces sp. | reverse complement strand
TTCTTCCCTTCGGGATCCGTCAGCCGACCCGGTGTGTTCAGACCCTGCATGTAAACGACGACCGCCTCCGGCCACAGCTCGTGCATCCGAAAACTGCGAGCCGCATTCCGCATGTTCCCGCCGTGCCCATGAAACCCAAAGACGAGTGGTGGCAGTTCGCTGGTTGTCTTGCTTGGCGCGAAGACGTCGGCCTCGCGCTTCACGCCATCAATTGTCCATTCCATCCGAACTGGCTCGGCGGCAACCAACCCGGTCGCGATTTCTGAAATCATCAACGTGAGAAACAGCGTCACCAAAGTTCGCATGGCTCAGTCCTCGGATTGCGGTGGTTGAGATTCAGGAATGCCGCGAGACGGCGATCTCGGCGGCCACGGAAAGAATGAGCTGGTCTTGGCTCGATAAGCCGCGTAGTCAGGGCGGCGGTCGGTGATGGTTTTCTCCAGCAGAGTCACTCCGGAAACTTTGAGCAGCAACAACGACATCAGCAGTGGGCTGAAGATCGTCCAGGCGGCACCGGCGGACGCGGCGATCAGATACAAACCCCACCAGACGCAAAAGTCTCCGAAATAATTTGGATGCCGAGTCAGCCGCCAGAGGCCACGGTCCATGACTCGGCCGGCGTTCTGCGGATCGGCTTGAAACCGAGCCATCTGGAAATCACCAACCGCTTCAAAGAACAGCCCGATGCTCCACAGAGCCACGCCCGCCAGATCGAGTCCGCCGAACGGCTTCGCCTCCGCGTTGACCATCGCCGCCTGAATCGGCAGCGACACGATCCACAGAATGACGGCCTGCAACAGGAACACGGTCAGAAAGCTGATCCACCAGAACCGTGCCCCGTGATACTCACGCATGGCCCGATATCGTCGATCTTCACCGTGTCCCCAATTTCGCCACAGCAAGTAAAACGACAGCCGCAGTCCCCAAATCGTCGTCAGCACAGCGAGCAGCCACGAACGCTCGATCGCTTGTGCTGCGGGAGCGAACGCCAGCGTGAACCAAGTCACGAGAACGAACCCCGTTCCCCAAAACGGGTCGATGATGCTCGCGTCGCGCCGAGCGAGGCTCAGTAGCCACAAACACGTCAGCACTGCGATCACGAGTAACAAGGAGTTCCACAGCATCGCATTACCCTCACGCAGATATGTAGCCCGAAGCGTCGGCGAGGGCGAGCGTTCCCAAACACGTCGAATTCACTGCCACTTGATGTTTACCGTCGCTGGAAGCGGACTCTCGCGCGGACGCTTTCGAAATCGTGCCGTTGGGTTCGTTTGCAGCAGTTTCGCGAAAATCCTGCAAGCACAGGAATTGGCACTACGGTGTTCGGAACAAGCCAACGGCGAGATGACCGCCAAATCCCAACGACAGTTTGAGCACGTTGCGGAGTCGCAGCGATCGCGACTCGTTGGCGACGTAATCGAGGTCACACTGTGGATCGGGCGTTCGCCAGTTGATCGTCGGCGGTACGACTTGATCTCGCAGCGCGAGCACGGCGAACGCTGACTCAACGCTGCCGGCCGCGCCGAGCAGATGTCCGATCGCCCCCTTTTGACTGGAACAGGCGAGCCGATCCGCCGCCGCTCCGAAGGCGGCACGCACGGCGCGAGTTTCGGCGACATCGTTCGCTCGTGTCCCCGTGCCATGCAGATTGATCGCGTCGATTTCAGTCAGCGAGACGTTCGCCCGTCGCAGCACGTCGCGAATCAGCCACGCCAGCGAGGTTCCGTCGGGATCGATTTGAGTCATCCCGCTGGGATCGCTCGCCATTCCGGCAGACACGAATTCCGCCAGGATGTTGGCCCCGCGTGCCACCGCGTGTTCGCGGTCTTCCAGCACCAGCACCGCAGCCCCTTCTCCGATCACGAAGCCGGATCGCTCCGCATCAAATGGACGGCAGGCGGTCGCAGGCTCCTCGAATCCGCGAGCCAGCACACCCAACCGCTGAAACGAGCCGAGCACGATCGGCACCAACGACGCATCCGAACTGCCGGCCAGCACCACGTCGCACTCGCCCGATCGAATTAAGTCCGCACCGCGAATCAAGCTCACCAACCCGGTCGCGCACGCGGCGACTGGGCACAACGCCGGACCTCGCAAATTCCACTCACTCGCCACCGCGCGAGACGCGGCGTTGGGCCAGAAGTCGTGAGGCACGTTAGAAACAGGCCCCATGAATCGGGCGAAACTTCGCAGTCCGAGTTTGCTCGTGCCGATGACGCAGCCGCCGTGTTCGGAGATGTCCGTCAAACCAGCGTGAGTCAGAGCTTCGCGTGCGGCAGACACCGCCATCGACACAACCGGCTCGGCGGACGCGAGCAACCCTGCGGGAGCGGAGGCACCCACCCAGCGTGATCCTCGCGAGCACGAGTCGATGAACTCATCTGGCTCAAAGCGATGGATCGCGCTGTGACCGGCCCGAATGGCGGACCACGAGATTTCACGTCCGGCACCGAACGGAGTCACCAAGCCGATGCCAGTCACAACAACTTGTTGGCCGCTGGTCGGCTCGGCCTGGCCGCTTGCGGAGTCACCCATCATCACACGTTACGGCGGCTGGAGCGGCAAACCGCGAACAACGCCGCTCCGAACATCACGATCACCATGCCGTATTCCAGGACACGATTCGAGCCGCTGGTGGTCGTGACGACTCCCGACTTCGGCGCGGCATCTTGAGCCGAGACGATCGCCGGCGCGAACCAGCCGACTCCCGCCAGCAACAGCCCTACGCCGAGCATCCAACGTCGAAGAGTTCGTTTCATGGCCGTCACCGCGTTCGCCTCATTGTGAACGTAGCCGTCTTGCTCCCGCGAGGCGAAGCTACGTCCAGAAACATTTAAGATCGCGAGGATCACCGTCATCAACTCCGCCTCGCGGGAGCGAGGCGGCTACGTTCGCGCGATCGAATCGTTAGGTAATGTGGGCACCCTTCGTCTCGACGTAGACCGCGTACAGCGACGTGCTGCCGGTCATGAAGAGGCGGTTTCGCTTCGAGCCACCGAAGCAGACGTTGCTGCAAATTTCAGGCAGCAGAATTTGGCCGATGCGGACACCTTCGTTCGGCTCAAAAACGTGAACGCCGTCATAGCCTGCTCCGACCCAGCCGGCGCTCGCCCAGATGTTGCCATCTTCGTCCGCACGGATGCCATCCGCGAAACCCGCCTTCTCAGACTCGCCGTGCTCGTCTTTCATTTTCAACTTCATCGAGGCGAACTCTTTGCCGTTTTTCAGAGTCTTCTCGTCCACGATGTCCCAGACTTTGATGTTCTTGGGCGCATTCTCGTAGTGCGACGCGCCAGTGTCCGCGACGTACAGCTTTTTGTAGTCAGGTGAGAAGCACAGTCCGTTCGGCTTGAAAATCTCGTCCGAGACCTGATGCACCTTTCCGGTCTTGGCGTCGATCCGATAGATCGCTTCCTTCTGGTACGGCTGCACCGAGCCGGTCTTGGCATTGACTCCTTCATAGTTCATCAAGCCGCCGTAGCCAGGGTCGGTGAACCACACGTCGCCGTTGGGGTGGACTGCTCCATCGTTGGGCGCGTTGAGCGACTTCCCGTTGAACTCCGAGGCCAGCGTCGTCACCGAGCCATCATGCTCGTAGCGGACGACTTTGCGAGTTCCGTGCTGAAACGAAATCTGCCGGCCTTGAAAGTCGAATGTGTTGCCGTTGCTGTTGCCAGCCGGATTGCGGAAGACGCTGACGTGTCCGTCCTCTTCGAGCCAACGCAATTGGACGTTGTTGGGAATGTCGCTCCACAAGAGATAACGGCCGACTCCGTTCCAGGCCGGACCTTCGGCCCACAGCATTTGATCGCTGTGGTACAACCGCTGAATCGGCGTGTTGCCCAGCGCGTATTTCTTGAACCGTTTGTCGAGCGTCACGATGTCTGGGTCGGGATACCGCGTCGGTTCCTTGTAATCACGAGCGAACGCGGTACGAGCGAACGCAGCGGCCGAGATCGCGGCAGCGGTGGTCAGGAACGAGCGACGATCAGTTTGAGCGGCTTGAGTCATGTGGCAAATCTCCTGTTGATGACGAACTCCGGACAACGGACACGGCGGAGCGGCAAACTAACCCGAAGCGCCAGCGAGGGCGAGCGCTCCGAAAGCCCACGAAGAGGAAATCAAGGCTCGTTGAAGCGTTCGCCCTCGCTGACGCTTCGGGTTTGTTTCTGGGCCAACACGGTATCGCGGCACGATCCGAGTGACAAATCTCCTCGCCCGAAGAGTCAGTTGAAATCCGACTCTCCGACGGCGACACTCGCGGCCGTTTTGGCAATCCGTGGAAGCCTCGTCCCC
>CAZILR010000025.1:7428-18893 GCA_964539995.1 uncultured Planctomyces sp. | reverse complement strand
TACTTCAGGCCGGTCTTCTTCACGAGTTCGCAAATCTGCTGGCAGTCTTCGACAGTCGTGGCCATCGGCACGGTACACATCACATGTTTGCCGGCCTTGAGAGCCTCCATCGACATCCAGGCGTGATCCGGGATCGGGCTATTGATGTGGACGAAATCGACGCTCTTGTCTTTGAGCACGTCGGCATATTCGGTGAACCGCTTCTCGATGCCGAACTGATTGCCGACCTTGTTGAGCTTCTCGGTGTTCCGCTGACAGATCGCGTAGACGTTGGCGTCCGGGTGCGCCTGATAAATCGGAATGAACTCCGAACCGAAACCGAGACCGATCATCGCGACATTGACGGGCTTGCTCATGATATTCTCCTGCGAGGTGACGAAGGTGAGGACTCTCAAGCGTTCAAAAGCTATCGCGAGAAGCAGCAAAGTACGAGCGCGCCCGTGTCGCTTTTGATGACCAACTCTGCTGTGCCGATCATCGCGTCCAGCCAGGTGGGCTGACGTTCCGGCCTCGGCACTAAAGTTTGTTGGCCATGCGAGTGGCGATGGTCTTGATTTGTGCTGGATCGGAAGTCTGTGACAACTGATTGAATTCCTTAACCAATTCGTCCGCCAGCTTGGCGTTGCTCGGACGCACGGCTTGGTCGATCGACTCTTTGATCCCGACGAGACCGCTGCCACTGGTTCCCGATGCGGCGACGTCCTCCAAACGCTTTTTCAGGTCCGCGCTGGACGCGGCCGTGTTCTCTTTGACGGGATCAACGCTTTCCGTGACCGGAGCACCCGCGCTGCAACCAATGGCCCACACACAGACACTGACCAGAATCAAATTCCAAAATAGACGCATGACTCAATCTCCTTGTGAAGACGCCCCAAACCCAAGCGAGGCCGATTCGTGACCAGCCAAAACGCCCTCCACGGAGTTCGATCCGGGAGGGCCTGAAACCGACACGGAGAATCGCGTTAGAACTCGCCCACTGGCTGCCTGTCATTTCGGGCACCCAATCGCGACCAAGTCGTAAAGTTGACGTTATCGTTGATGAAACGACTGGCTCCGTCCGCCATCAGCACATGCACGCCTCCCGCATGGCGACTGCGAGCAGCATTCAAGCCTCGGCCATCGGGGTCGCAGTTGGTGCAGTTAGCGCTGCAGTTGTAGTGCCGAGCATTGGGAGTCAGCAGCGTGTTGAATTGGGTCATGCCAATCAGACCACGGTTCCAAAAACGCCCCGTGAGATTGCCGGAACTGCCACCAAAGTTGCCTGAAGAATCACACGCAGTCGCCCAGGTTTCGACTTGCGCCTGAGTCGGAAACGAATCGGGAAAACCACCAGGCACCGCGACCTGTTGCTTGATCCGAGAATAGTCCGTACCGGAAACATTCCCAGCCACCACAAGCTCGCTCATCGCGATCGTGTTCGCCGTACCATCGCGAACATCAGCGATCTTCACGACCACGGCATTATTGAACATGCCGTTCTGGTCATTGGCCGCGATCCCAAACGCACCGTTGGCATGCACGACATTCGTACCGGCGCAATACGCGTAATTGCTGGGCGCGTCGCCGTTGCTCGGAGGCGTGTCCGAAGGACACATCGTCAGAGCGAACTTCACACTTGCGGCGATACTGCGAGCCAATGCCCCGCTGGCATCGGGAGTTTGGATGGCTCCGCCACCGTTAATCGGAGCCATGACGATCCGGCCGTTGTAATCCTTGTAAAGTGCTCCCTGATCGAGATACGGCAGCAACTGGGTGGTTGCACTGTGATTTCGCCAGTCGGACTGAGCACCTGTGGCCGTGGCGACATACCCGTAAGGATGAAAAGCTCCTTTCGGAAATGCGCTGGCGGCTTCGTGATAGCTATGCAGCGCAAGCCCATACTGCTTCAAATTATTCTTGCACTGCGATCGACGCGCCGCTTCGCGAGCCTGTTGCACGGCTGGCAACAACAAGGCAATCAGGACGGCGATGATCGCAATCACCACCAAAAGTTCGATGAGCGTGAATCCTCGCCGAAAAGAGCGTAATTGGGACATGACAGGCCTCCGAGTAGAAATGAAGAATGAGAAATGCCGCGAACTGGCAGATGGCATCGCGCGCGATGCGACATCAGGCGGAAAGCGTCTGTGCCTGGAATTCATCCGAAGGAGGCACGAAAACCGCTTTGCCAACGTGGCGAGCAAAATACGTCTTCGTCAAAGCGGAGTCTTGTAGACATCGGACATTTTTTATTGACTATCAGACATGCGACGACCCTCCGACGACCGTTCCGCTGAACCCAACACGCAGGCTCACCCTCGCCTGACCGTGCCAAGCCCCCGTGATGTCTCCAGAATCCAGCGGGACTTCTTCGCTCAAATGGGGGGGCCGCAACAGTTCCAGCAGCTCTTCGAACATTTCCCGGATGCCTACTTCTTTGTGAAAAATCGGCACAGCCGAATGATCTGTGCGAGTCAGCCGTTTTGGGAACATCTGGGAGCCACGTCGGAAGCCGAGATCGTCGGGAAGGAGGACTACGACTTTTTTCCGCCTCATGCCGCCGACCATTTCAAACGTGACGATGAGCTGGTCATGACGACCGGACAGCCGCTGATTGGCCGAGTCGAACTGTGGTACAACGAGCATCGAGTGTTGGACTGGTTCATCACGAACAAGCTTCCCGTACGAGACATCAAGGGCCACATCATCGGCGTGATGGGTATCGTCCGCAGCTACGAAGGCCAGCGCCGCATGATGCTGCCGATGTCGCAGATCAATTCGACCGTCGATCACATCCGCAATCATCTTGGCGAGCGATTGACCGTCGAAGAACTTTCCGATCTCGCCGGGTTATCGCCTCGGCAATTGCACCGAAAGTTTCGCGAGGTCTTCGGCCTCAGCGTGCAGGATTTTTTGATCAAGACGCGCATCCAAGCTGCCAGCGATGCGATGCTGCATTCCGATCGGACCATCGCCCAGATCGCCACGGACTTCGGCTTTTGCGATCAAAGCGCGTTCACACAGCAGTTTCGGAAGCACACGGGACTAACGCCGCTGAAGTTCCGAAGACGGTATGGAACAACCACCGAAACGGCCTCGACCGCTTGAGCTTGATTCGCATCATGTGCCGCGCTGGTTGCCGAACTGAGCAATCTGCCAGCGCGACGAGAAGCGATAACCCAGTCGCACGGCTTCGGACTCCAGCCAATCGGACTTGGCTTCCAACTCCTCGCGCGTGCGAGCTTGCGGCATCAACCAGATGCGCTCACCGGGAACTTGCGGCCAAGCGGCGAGGTATTTGCAAATCTCCGGCAAATCCGCAGGCTGATCCACAACGAACTTGAATTGATACTCGGCCGATTCGATCAATTGCGAGATCACGGCTTGGTTCGAGCGGATACGCTCGTGTCGCTGTTGCCAGCGATTCGCATCGGCCGAACCGAGCCGCGCGGGAGCGGAGTTCGCGAGCTTCGGGCTGATCGACATCAAACTCGCGGGCGCGGGACGAAACACCGTTCCCGCCGTCTCGATCGTGACGAAGTGACCGGCCGCGAGAAGTTGCTCGCATAACAAAACGGAATCCGGTTGCAGCAGCGGCTCGCCTCCCGTCAACACGACATGCTCAATGCCAAGTGCTTGAACTTGCGACAGCACGTCGGGGACTTGAACCTGCGGACCTTCGGGATTCCAGGACGTGAATGGCGTGTCACAGAACCAGCAGCGCAGATTGCAACCGGTTGTGCGCACGAAGACAGAAGGGGTGCCAGCGAATTTCCCCTCACCTTGAATCGAGGAATAGACCTCTGCGTTTCGCTCGACGAACAATGACTCCCACCAACCCGAAGCGTCAGCGAGGACGAGCGCTTCAAGACGACCTGATTGCAAAACTCGGTGAAGCGTTCGCCCTCGCTGACGCTTCGGGTTAGTCGGACAACTGCGGCTGCGAATGTGTCCCCAGCCAGTAGCTGTAGAAGAAAACGCAGCCCACGGCGATGCAGCCGAAGACCAGCAATGTTCGCGCGAGCGGCTCGTTTTTGCGAGCCACCACCTGAGCGATCGTGACGACCACCGCCACCATGCTCAGCTTGAACCAGACCATGCCGGTGAAACCCCAACCGTGGTAGAACCAGCGAGCGATCGGATTCGATTCGACGAAACCGCTGTTGCGACGCAACAACGCCCACGTCGCCACGATGTCGCCCAGGTTTAACAGGACGTACCAAGCCATCTCGTCTTCGAGCGGCAGGCCGCGACGCTTCTTAGCCATGAATCAGCTTTCGCAGATCGGCCAGAACCTTCGGAATCTCACCGTACGGGTCGGCTTCCTCGTATTCCAACACGACGTAGCCGCGGTAGTTTGCCTTCTTGAGGATATCGATGACTCGCCCAAGATCGGCTGGCTCCTTCTTGTTGTTTGGGGCGACCGATACTTTGACTTGGGCGTTGATGGCGTACGGCGCGATCTGTTCCAGCTCGGCATACACATCGGCCGCATGGAAGTTGCCTCCGTCCAAATTCACTCCGAACCAAGGTGATGGCGAAACGGCTTTGACGATCTTCAAAAGTTGCTCGGCGGTCCCGGTAATGCCGCCGTGGTTCTCCAGCGCGAGAAACACGCCTTTCTCGGCCGCGTACTCCAACGACTTGTTGATGCCTGCGACGCAGCGCTCAAACGCCGCGGCTTCGGTGTCTCCCTTGGGGACGTTGCCGGCAAAGATGCGAATCACCGGTGCGCCCATCGTGGCCGAATGGTCGATCCACTCGCGAGTCAATCTGAGTTGCTTGTCCCATTCCTCGCCCGACGGCTTGCAGAAATCGTTACCGATCGCCGTGCCGGAGACGTCCAAACCGAGTCGAAACGTCTGCTCTTTGATCTTCATCAGATACGACGGCGAGAACTCCTTCGGGAAGTAGTACGAGGTCAGTTCGGTGCCATCGAGGTTTTGATCGGCGCAAAACTGGATGAAGTCTTCCAGCCGCATCTTTGCCGCCGCGAGCTGCTCGGCCGTGCCGCGATTCGGCAGGAACTTGTTAAACGAGTACGCCGCCAGACTGAGTTTCATGTGACACTTGCCATTCCGAGCGACCGGTTCGGCGGCCTTCGTGGGATTCGTGAAGGCGAACGCGGTCGCAGCGGCAACGAGGCCGCTGTGAGTCAGAAATTGACGACGAGAGTTCATTGAGTCGGTCATGGGTTGCTCCAAGGAGGTGATTTCAAATCGCAAATTTCAAATTTCAAATTTCGATAGGTGGCTCACTTTCGCCACAGCCAGCGCAGCGAGTCGGGCAGAATCTGTGAGCCATGTTTGTCGTCGTGCTTCCCTTCGGGATGGCCGACGAATTTGTAGTCGTAGCCTTTGAACTTCAAGGCCGCTTCCATTTGCTTGTTGGCCAGCCACCAGTGGCCGTGTTCGTTGTTGACGTCTTGCTCGCCGTCCTCCAGGAAGGCGCGGATCGGCTTGTTCTCGGTCTTGCGAATCAGTGCTGGGTAGACGTGGCCACCGCGAATATTCGTGAAGCTGCCGACATGGCTGAGCACTTTGCGGAACGCATCCGGCCGTTCCCACGCGACCGTCCAGGCGCAGATGCCGCCGGAGCTGATGCCGCAGATCGCTCGCTGGTTGGGATCGTCGGTCAGTTTGTACGACTTGCCGACTTCGGGCAGGATTTCCTCAAGAAGAAACTTGGCGTAGTCGCCGTTGACCGTGTCGTACTCGACGCTGCGGTTGTTCGATCGCCAAGGGGAGTCGATCTTTGAGTCACCCTTGTGGCCCGGATTCAGAAAGATGCCGATCGTCACCGGCATGTCTTTTTTGTGGATCAAGTTGTCGAACACGATCGGGATGCGGAAGCGGCCGGTTTTGTTGACGTAGGTGTGCCCGTCTTGAAAGACCATCACGGCCGCTGGCTGCGAGCCATCGTACTGAGTGGGGACGTAGACAAAATAGTCCCGCTTCGTCCCGGCGAAGATTTTGCTTTCCCACACATGCTGCGTGACTTTGCCTTCCGGCACTCCCTCTTGTTTTTGCGAATCAGGGCCGAGCGGAAACGGATCGTCCGCAGCCTTCACGGTTGCTGCGGAAACCAACGACAACACGACCATCGCGGCGAACGTCCAGGGGCGAAGCATGGGGGACTCCAACTGCAGGTGACAGATTCGACGATCCGCACAAGCTACCGTCAGACGTTGCCGTTGACGACCGAAGCGAACCATTCGCAGGCCAAGCGGCCCGGAACGTCAAGATGCCCGGAGTAGCCCGTATTCGCTCCGGGGACCAATTGCAGACGGAGATGTGGCTGCGAAGCCTGTAATTGTCGAACCGCGTCAGGGGTGGACTCAAAGGCCGGAGACGTGGCGACCGATTCGGTGCCGACGATCAGCAACGTCGGGCAAGGCAGCTTCGACAGCAACGGAACAAAGTCGTAGTCGTCGTGCGGGCCGTACTTGGCGAGGAATCCTGCGGCGGTCAGCCACAGCGGCAAGGGTTGCTCGACTGGCATCAACTCGTCGCCTCGACCGCTTGCGACAAGTTCGGTGACTCGGCGAAAGTGCTCGCGAAACGAAGCCGCCTGCGGCGAAGATTGCCACTCGGCATGACAGAAGCGCGGCGGCGAAACTCCGACCACGGCGACGACGTTCGGATGTGGATCGTGGGCTTGAGAAAAAATCGCCTTTACGCCACCCATGCTGTGACCGACCAGCACGACGCGTGAAAAGTCGAGGCGGATTAACTCATCCACCCAAGCTCGCAGGTCGTACACACAGTCGGCGATCGACTCGAACGCCGCGCCGCCGGATCGCCCGCCGCTCAGAGTGCTGATGATGTCATGCCCGCGCGTGTTGATTCGAGCGACCGAATGTCCGCCGCTTGCGAGCTGTTCAGCAAAAGCATGCAGAACACCGCCGGAGTAAAAGTTACTCCCAGTGCCGTGAACGAAAAGCCAAACCGTGCTCCGCGACGAGGAGTCCACCGCTTCCGCTCGCCGCAAGCTGCCGTCGAGCGGCACTCCGTCGGCGGTTTTCGTTCGGATCAGATCGAAGCTCATGAAGTTCTTGATTCCTTCTGGCAGCCGGGTGGCATCAGCACCCGGACCTAATCACTTGAGCCGTAGGAGGCCCAGAGCTGGCACCCAGCAGCTCGTCGGCTGCGACCGAGCCGGCAATCTGGGAAGACATTTCCGATCACAATGAGTCAGCCGATTTCAACGACTCCGCATCCTGGGTTCACCTTGCGGATTAGGGCCTTATTACCGATCGCGGCGACACTTCCGGTTGCACCCTAATTTTTCGTTTATGCCGGTTATGCCAGTCGATGACCAACCTGCGAAGTCATCTTGTTCCGCAATGTCCGCCAAATAGGCACAGCCAGCAAGACCGGCACAGCCGGAAGAACTGGTAAAGGCGGAACAGTCGGAAAAGTTTCCAGGGAGGTCAACGTGAAGCAGTCATCGTGGCTCAAGAGTTGGTGGGATTCCGCTCGGTCTGCAAATCGTCGTCGCGGACCAGCCGTGAAGGCTGCGGTCCAGACGGAAGTGATGGAACCGCGCCAACTCTTGGCGGCGAGCGGACTGTTCATCCCGGCCACCGGCGAGTTGAACCTCCAGCTTGGCAGCCAAGACAACGTCCGCGTCAGCTCGGTGGGAGGCAACTTGCTCGTCGAGACCTCGACTGGTGCCGGCACCTACTCGCCGGTTTTAAGTTTGGGTGTCGTCAGCTCCGCGAGCGTGCAATCGCTGGTTGTCGTCGGCGGCGACGACGCGAACACGATTGATCTCAACGGAGTGACGGCGGCCGCGTTCACCTCACTGACTGCGATCTCGATCGATGCCGCGAATGGACACGACACGATCATTGGCAGTCCTGATCTTGGCGACAGCATCCTCGGCGGCCACGGACACGACACGATCACAGGTCAGGGCGGGAACGACACGCTCGTCGGCGGCGACGGGAACGATTCGATCATTGCCGGTGATGGCGACGATTCGATTCGTGGCGGAGACGGACAAGATTCGATCACCGGCGATGCGGGAAACGATTCGGTCGATTCCGGTGACGGGGACGACACGGTTTCCGGCGGCGCGGACAACGACAACATCTCGGCTGACAACGGCGAGGATTCGCTGAACGGCGATGCCGGCGATGACACGATCAACGGCGACGGCGGAATCGACACGATTAGCGGCGACGACGGCAATGACTCGATCCTCGGCGGTGAGTTCGCTGACAGCCTGTCGGGTGGAATCGGCAACGACACGATCAATGGCCAAGCCGGAAACGACAACGTCGATGGCGGCGACGGCAACGACTCATTGGTGGGTGGAGTTGGCAACGATGCCATCATCGGTGGTCTCGGAAACGACGCGATCAACGGCGAATCAGGAGCTGATGAGATCGCCGGCGGCGATGGGAACGATTCGATTCTCGGCGGCGGCGGCAACGATTCGATCAACGGCGATTTGGGCGATGACACCGTCCGAGGACAGGCCGGCAACGACACTCTGCTGGGTGGCGGCGGTGCGGACGT
The DNA here is from genome assembly GCA_964539995.1 of uncultured Planctomyces sp. Lineage (GTDB taxonomy): Bacteria > Planctomycetota > Planctomycetia > Planctomycetales > Planctomycetaceae > SXKJ01. Next base: position 10,389 of record CAZILR010000025.1, on the reverse strand, counting down.
GGTCGATGGCGGAGCGGGCAACGATGTGTTGGGCAGCGTGACACTCGCGGCCGGAGTCTCCGGCCTCTCGGTGACAGACGTGAACACCACCGAGGCGAATGCCGTGATCGTGGTGACGATCTCGCTGTCGCAGCCGACGACTCTGCCGGTCAGCGTGCAGGTCAACACTTCGGACAACATTGCTCAAGCGGGAATCGACTACGTCGCGGTGAACACGTTGGTCACGATTCCGGCGGGGCAAATCTCGGCAACGATCTCGATTCCGGTTCTGACGGACGCGATCTACGAGGCGGATGAGACATTCTTCGTGGACTTGTCGGGAGCCGTGAATGCCAACATCGGTGACTCGCAAGCGATCGTGACACTGGCGAATGACGATGCGATCGCTGCGACACAGGTGGTCTTTGTCGATTTCGATTCGCAGACCAGCGGCACGGACCACGTCTACACGCCCGCCGAGCGGACCATGATCATGACCCGCCTGGGGGAAATTTACGCGGCGTTTCCGGTGACGTTCACCACGACTCAGCCGGTGGGTGGGCAGTTCAACACGATCTTCGTGAATCAGCCGCCGCCGGGTGGCCTGGCGAGCGAAATCGACTTCCGCAATCTGAATCTGACCGCCAATGCGACCGTCGATATCAACGGGTTCCTGGGCAATCCAGGCGATCCTCCGGCCACCAGCCAAAACTTCGCGGAGCTGACCACGAAAGTCATCGCTCACGAAAACGGCCACTTGTTGGGGTTACGTCACGGCGATTCGTTCGGTCCGATCGGCAGCGGAATCAACTTCGTTCCTGGTCCGAATGCTTACGGCCCGGCCTATCCGGGACCGGTGTCCGCGTTCGAGACGACGCGGCACATCATGGCCTCGCCGGCATCGGTGGGCGAGACCCTGTTCGACGCGGTCAGCGGTCAGTTCTTCGGCGAACGCGAAGCGGTCAAGCTCTCGACGTGGGCCTTCGGCGGCGCGGTGGTCGCCGAGCAAGTCGGAGCACACGACACTCTGTTGACCGCGCAGCCGATCCAATTCCGCGAGCTGTTCGTGCCGAACACCGTCGTTAGCGGTGTGAATCAGGGCCGGGCCTTCCGAGTCAATCAACTCACAGTGACCGGCGCTCTGAATGCCAGCGGCGAACGCGACCTGTATCAGTTCCAAGGAACTGCCGGACAACTGATGAACTTCGAGGTGATCTCGTCGGTCCTAAGCCGTTACACGAGCACCATCGACCCGATCATTCGGATCTTGGATGCGAACGGCGTCCCGGTTCCGTACTATGGCACCATCGCTCGCAACGACGACGAGTTTGAATCGACGGACTCGATCCTGATTGATCTGACGTTGCCGACGACTGGCGCTTATTTCGTCGAGATCACTCCCTTCAGCACGGGAGACACCGGTAGCTACGAGTTGTTCGGTTATGACTTCGCGAGCTATCTCCCCTCGACCGGAGCTGGCGGCGGACAATCGACGTTGCCGGCGGATGCGGGTGACCTGCTGCTTGGCGGCGACGGTGATGACACCGTGCAAGGTGCCGAAGGGAACGACACGCTCAGCGGTCAGGCCGGTAACGATGTGTTGCTCGGTGGTGCCGGCAACGACAGCTTGCTGGGCGGAGCGGGTGAAGACACGCTCGACGGACAAGTTGGCGACGACACGCTCGACGGCCAGGGAGGCAGCGACACTGTCTTCGGCGGTCTCGGCGACGACACGTTCATCTTCACTCCCGGCGGCAGCGGTGTGGAAACGATCAACGGCGGCGACGGATTGAACACGGCTTTGGTGAATGGAACCAATCTTGCCGACACCATCACCATCGGCATGACCGGCGGCGCGCTGACCATCAGTGCGGGAGCCAGCACGCTGATCGTGAATGGTCAAGTGCAGAACATCGTCGTGGATGGTCGCGCCGGTGATGACTCGATCACGGTCGGTGATGTTTCCGGCACCGGCTTCTTCAAGCTGGATGTTCGCGGCGGTGACGGCAACGACACGCTGACCGCGGCCGGAGCCACCATCGGCACCGTGCGATTGTCGCTCAGCGGTGATGCTGGCAACGACACGCTCGTCGGCTCGAACGGCAACGATACGCTCGACGGTGGCGCGGGGAACGATGCGGCCAACGGCGGCGACGGCAACGACACGATTCTCGGTGGCACCGGCAACGACCAGATCGGCGGTGGCCTGGGCAACGACGTCATCAACGGTGGCGACGGCAATGACTTCGCCAACGGCGACGCCGGGAATGATCGCGTCACGGGCGGCGTCGGCAACGACTCGCTGAAAGGTGGCGACGGAGCCGACACGCTCGACGGCCAGGCCGGTGACGACAACCTCAACGGCATGGCAGGTGACGACTCGTTGCTCGGCGGTGTTGGTCGAGATGTCCTGGCCGGCGGAGCGGGTAACGACACGCTCGATGGCGGACGCAACGACGACACGATCAGCGGGAACTCTGGCCACGACTTGATTCGTGGCGATCACGGCAACGACTTCATCGACGCCGGCGATGGCAACAACACCATCAATGCTGGCGACGGCCATGACACCGTTCTCGCCGCCGATGGGATCGACTTGATCAACGGCGGCGATGGCAACGACCAGATCAATGCCGGCAACGGCAACGACATCATCAGTGGTGGTGACGGCAATGACAGCATGCAAGGTGGTGGTGGAGCGGATGTGATCCTCGGCGGCGACGGCGACGACTACATCGACGGACAGGGAGGCAACGACACCGTTGCCGGCAATCAAGGGATCGACGTGATCGTCGATCCAACGAGTGAGATCAACGAACAGTTTGTGTTGTCCGCAGCGGTGCTGTTGGCACTGCAAGCGAATTAGGGGTTGGGGCTGGGGGTTAGGGGTTCGCGCAAACAAAGAACAGTCCTGTAGGGTGGGGCGGGTGGAAGGCTCCCCCCCCCGGGACCCCGCACTTTTTTGGGGGGGGGGGTGTCGAC
>CAZILR010000025.1:0-7418 GCA_964539995.1 uncultured Planctomyces sp. | reverse complement strand
GTGTGGTGGGTTCTTCACCCCCCCCCCCCCCTTCCCCCCGTTTTTTTTTGGGGGTACTCTCCCCCCCCCCCCACCCTACGGTTACTCAACGCCAAGGAGGGCGATCGTGAAGTTGTCAAAGGTTTGGAATTCACTGCGTGGAGTGGGAACGAGCCGCAAGCAAGCAGCAACGGCTCAGCGAGTTTCGGCGCACGTCGAGTCGATGGAGGCTCGGCAACTGCTGTCCGCGGCGTCGTTGTTTATCCCGGCGACCGGGGAACTCAACATCCAACTCAACAGCAATGACAACGTCCGAGTCAGCTCAGTGGGTGGCGCGGTGGTGGTGGAAATCGGAGCCAACGGCGGCCCGTTGACGCCACTGACCAGCCTCGGCACCGTGGCTTCGGCCAATGTGATCTCGATCGTGGTGTTGGGTGGAGACGATGCCAACACGATTGATCTGAATGGCGTGACGGCGGCGGGATTCCCGGCGTTGACGTCGATCTCGGTGGATGCGGCGAACGGACACGACACGATCATCGGCAGCCCGGACCTGGCCGACAACATCATCGGTGGCCACGGCGACGACACGATCTCCAGCCAGGGTGGCAATGACACCATCAGCGGCGGTGACGGCAATGACTTGATCTCCGGCGGCACTGGCAACGACAGCATCAATTCCGGCGACGGCGATGACGTCGTCAATGGAGAAGACGGCGACGATGTCGTCACGCTGGGCAACGGCCAAGACACACTCAACGGCGGCAACGGCAACGACAGTTGCTTCGCTGGCAACGGACAGGACTTGCTCAACGGCGATGCCGGCAACGACACGCTCAACGGCGACGGCGGGACCGATACCGTCAACGGCGGCGACGACAACGACTCGATCCTCGGTGGTGAGTTCGCCGACAATCTCAACGGAGACGCCGGCAACGACACGATCAACGGCCAAGGTGGCAACGACAGCGTCGATGGTGGTTCGGGCGATGACAGCCTGCTGGGTGGCGTTGGCAACGACGCGATCCTTGGCAATAGCGGCAACGACCGGATCAACGGCAATGCGGGTGTCGATTCGCTCGACGGTGGTGCCGGCGATGACTCCGTGCTCGGTGGAGCCGGCAACGATTCGCTGGCGGGTGGACCCGGCAGTGACACGCTGGATGGACAAGCCGGTAACGACACTGTCCAAGGTGATGCTGACAACGACGTGATTCGCGGCGGCGACGGCAACGATCTGCTGATCAGCGGTGCCGACTCCGAAGTCACTCTGGGCGTTTCCGTCGGCAACGTCAGCTTGCAGGAAACCAACGGCGCGACGACCGCAACCTTCCTGGTGACGTTGGACTTCGCCTCGGTGCTTCCAGTCTCCGTCAATTACGCGACGGCGGACGGCACTGCCACGGCGGGTAGCGACTACACGAGCACCACGGGGCAACTGGTCTTCCAGCCGGGACAAACATCGCTGTCGGTGACCGTGCCTGTCGCGGGTGACACCTCTGGTGAGGCGGACGAGACCTTCTTTTTGAATCTGTCGAATCCGATCAACGTGGCGCTGGCCAACACGCAGGGAGTGGCCACGATCGTCAACGACGATTCGACCGGGTTGTTCGGAGTCACGTTCAGTGCCGCCCAGTTGTTTTCCTTCGATGCCAACACGGCCGCGAGCACACTGATCGGTACGATGACGAACTCGCCGGCCGGCGGTATCGCGATCGCACCCGACGGAACCGCGTACGTCATCCAGCACGGATCGACGAACCTTTACACCGTGAACCTGACGACGGGAGTCTCGACGCTGGTCGGTCCTCTGGGCGTGGGCTTCGCGGAAGGTGACATCGCTTACGACAGCGTCAACAACGTGCTGTACGCCACGTTCGGCGGCGAAAGCCCGGCGAATCTGTACCAAATCAATCCCACGACCGGAGTGGGCACGAACCTGGGAACTCTGCAACGCAACGGTGCCAACGTCGATGGCAACATTGACGGCTTGTCGTTCCGCAACGGCACGCTCTACGCCGTCGCGACGATCGGTTCGTCCGGCGGTGCCATCGACAATTCGTTGCTGACGATTGACGTGACCACGCGAAACACCACGCTCGTGGGCAACCTGGGAGTCACCTTTGCGAATGCTCTGGCTGGACTGGCCTACGATTCCGCGACCGACACATTCGTCGGTGGTGGACCGTTCGCGGGAGGCGATCGTCTGTTCCGAGTCAATCCCACCACCGGTGTGGCCACCGACATCGGGCCGACGGGAACAAGTGAACTGGCCGGCCTCGCGTTTCGCGGTTCGTCGGGCGGCACGGTTCAGCCCGCGTTGAGCATCTCGGATGTGACAGTTCTCGAAGGGAACACCGGAACGACTGCGGCACAATTCACCGTGACGTTGTCGCAGGCTCTCACGAGTGCCGTGACGTTCGACTTCGCCACGGTATCGGGCACGGCGACTGCGGGAGTGGATTTTGTCTCCAGCAATGGATCGCTGACGATTCCCGCGGGAAGCACCACCGCCACGATCACCGTCACGGTGAACGGCGATTTGATTGGCGAGAACAATCAGACGTTCCTGGTCAATCTGTCAAACGCAGTGGGAGCGGTGTTCGCCGATAGCCAAGGTGTGGGACGCATCACGAATGATGACGTGCTTTCGATCTCTTCCGACACGTTCTTGGGTGGTGCCGGCGATGACACGGTCCTGGCCGGTAACGGCAACGATGTGATCAACGGCGGCGATGGTTCCGACCAGCTTCTGGGTGGCGGTGGAAATGACCTGATCGCCGGCGGCGCAGGACCGGATACTCTGGATGGTCAGGCCGGCGACGACACGCTGGACGGTCAAGGTGGTGACGACGTACTGCTCGGCGGCGACGGCAACGACATCTTCATCTCGACCGGAACGGGTGCCGGGAATGACACCGTCGATGGCGGTGACGGCTTCAACGGCATCGTCGTCAACGGGAACAACAACGCCGACACGATCACCGTGACAGCTCCCAACGGAGCGATCACCGTCACGAACGCCGGAGCGACGATCGAAGTCGGTGCCAATGTTCAAGTCGTCACGGTCAATGGACTGGGCAACGACGACTTGATCACGATTGGCGATCTCTCGTCCGTGGGACAAACGCTGCTGGTCGTCAACGGCGGTGAGGGGAACGACACCATCACCGGTCAGGGAGCGGGCATCGGCGGGGTGCGTGTGTTGCTCAACGGCGACAACGGCAACGACACGATCGTCGGCACCGAAGGGAACGACTCGATCAACGGTGGAGCCGGCAACGACGCGATCAACGGCCGAGCCGGCAACGACATCATCACCGGAGCCGACGGCAACGACATCCTCGCTGGTGCGGCAGGCAATGACACGGTTCTAGGTGGCACTGGCAGCGACTTCCTCACCGGCCAGACCGGCGACGACAGCATCGTCGGCGGGGACGGCAACGACACGCTGCGAGGCTTTGAAGGGAACGACACGCTGCTCGGACAATCGGGCGACGACCTGCTCAACGGCATGGACGGTGACGATTCGATTCTCGGCGGAGTCGGTCAGGATTCGCTCACCGGCGGATCGGGGAACGACGTGCTCGATGGTGGCCGGAACAACGACACCATCAACGGCAACTCCGGCAACGATCTGATCCGTGGCGATCACGGCAACGACTACATCAATGCCGGGACCGAATCGGACACGGTCAACGGTGGTGACGGACATGACACCATCATCGCGACGGATGGCCTCGATCTCCTCAACGGCGGTGACGGCAACGACGCCATCAACGCCGGTGGTGGCAACGACATCATCAGTGGTGGCGACGGCAACGACACTCTGCTCGGCGGCGGAGGTAGCGATGTGATCCTCGGTGGTGACGGCGAGGATCAAATCAACGGACAAGGTGGCACCGACACGATCGCAGGCAACCAAGGGATCGACACGATCGCCGATCCGGCTTCGGAAATCGACGAAGCCTTCACGCTGTCGGCCGCGTTGCTGACCGCGTTGGAGGCGGTGGGATAAGCGGAAGACAGGGAATTGATCGATGGTCATTGGTCGCTGATCAATGCGAAACCAAATGACCAACAGCCAATAGTCAATCATCAATCACCTTTGGCCAGGGAGGGCCGACATGAACCTTTCATCGTGGTGGAAACAGTGGCGTAAGAAACTGGCGACGACGAATCGCCGCACCGAACGCGCCCGACGAATGGGCGTGGAGACGATGGAGTCACGGCAGTTGCTGTCGGCCTCGGCTCTGTTCTTGCCGGCCACCGGCGAACTCAGCATCGAACTGGATACGACGGACAGCGTGCGAATCACGTCCGTCGGCGGCTTCCTGAGCGTGAGCGCCTCGACCAACGGTGGAACTTTTCTGCCGGTCAACAGCGTGGGAGTCGTGCCCGCTTCCAACGTGGTGTCGATCAACATTCTGGGGGGTGATGACGCCAACACGATCGACCTCAGCGGCATCACGGCGGCGGCGTTTACCTCGCTGACGTCGATCGTCGCCGACGGTGCCAACGGCCACGACACGCTGATCGGCAGCGTGGACCTCGCCGACAGCCTGATCGGTGGCAACGGCGATGACACGATTCAAGGCCAAGGGGGCAACGACACGCTGGTCGGCGGCGACGGAGCGGATCTCGTCAGCGGTGGAACCGGCGACGACAGCATCTCGTCCGGGGACGGAAATGACGTCGTGAACGGCGACGACGACAACGACGTGATCAGCGCCGGTAATGGTCAAGACACCGTCAATGGTGGACTCGGCAACGACAACATCAGCGGCTTCAACGGCCAAGACTCGTTGTTGGGCGATGCCGGCGATGACACGCTCAATGGCGACGGTGGCACCGACACGATTGATGGCGGTACCGGCAACGACTCGATCCTCGGTGGCGAGTTCAACGACAGCTTGCTGGGTGGCGACGGCAACGACACCGTGCTCGGACAAGCCGGGCAGGACAGTGTTGACGGCGGACTCGGCAACGACAGCCTGGATGGCGGTGCCGGCAATGACAGCCTCCTTGGCAATGAAGGAAACGACTTCATCAACGGAGGCATGGGCAACGACACCGCGATTGGCAACAACGGCGGTGACACGATCTTCGGTGGAGCGGGCAATGACCGACTGCTGGGAGATGGTCCCGATGGTTCTAGCCAGGAAACTGGCAATGACTCGATCAACGGCCAAGCTGGAAACGATTCGATCATCGGTGGCCGAGGCAGCGACACGCTCAACGGTGCCGCTGGTATCGACCTCGTGCAAAGCTTCTTCACGGTCGACGAAACGATCGTGCCTCCTCCTCCTCCGCCGCCTCCACCACCTCCACCACCTCCGACCGTCGCGGGCGGAGCGTTTCCCGATGCCATCGACAGCGGATTGGGGACCGTCACGAATAGCCAGCAGACGACGCTCTCCGTCGGAGTCGGCGATGGCAGCCTGAGCCAACCAACAGATGCCACCGGCTTGTTCCGCAGCAGCACCTATGATCCGATCGGCCCCATCTTGGCGAACGATGCTTCGTTCGAGTCGGACGTCTACATTCGGCAAGGTGTCAATGGCGGCACAGGTGCTCGGCAATCAGTGGGCACCGCAGCGACCAACGTCTCGAATCTGCGAGTCAACGGGACGGGCGAGGCGAACTCGACCTTCACGATTGGCAGTTTGAACTTCGCGCTCACCCAAGTCGTTCGTCCGACATTGGACACGAACAACAACGTCACCGGATCGCTGTTGATCCAAACCTATCGCATCACGAACGCCGGAGCGACGACCGGTGATTTTGAACTGCTGCGATACTACGACGGCGACTTGTTCTTCGACGGCACGCTCGTCGATGGCGGTGGCCGGCTCGTGACCACAGCAGGTGACGAGATCCTCTTCGAGACGGATGATGGTGGCACATCGAACTCGACGACCTTCGTGGGAATCACGGGCAAAGGTGGCACGATCCCGGCCACGGGGCGCTTCGAGATTGACACCTTCGCAACGCTCCGCACCAACATGCAGAGTGGTACCACATTAGCCGACACGATCACCGGCGATGCGAACTCCGACGGGTCCGTCGATAACGGTGCCGAGTACGACGTGACGTTGGGCTTCCGTAATCTCTACAGCATCGCTCCTGGCGGCTCGGCGATTTACACGACACACACGATCTTCGGATCGGGTATTCCGGCCAACGTCGTGCCACCGAATCAAGCCCCCGTGGCATCGGCCAACACGGGAGCGTCGTCGAACGGTGGTCCAGTGACGATTGATGTCGTCTCGGATGACAGCGACGCGGATGGGGCGCTCGATTATTCGACCGTCACGATCGTGACGCCGCCGACCAACGGCACTGCGGTCAGCCTGGGCAACGGGCTGATCACCTACACGCCAAATCCCGGCTTCAGCGGCACGGACTCGTTTGCCTACACGATTGCCGACAACCTCGGCGCGGTCAGCAATCCAGCGACCGTGACCATCACCGTCGTCGGAGGAGACGACCTCGGCGATTTGCTGCTGGGCGGAGACGACGGCGATACGCTCATCGGCAGCATCGGCAACGACACCATCAATGGCCAAGCCGGAAACGATTCGGTCCTCGGCGGCGGTGGCAACGACTTGATCCTGGGCGGAGCGGGCAACGACACGCTCGATGGCCAGGCCGGTGACGACACGCTCGACGGTCAGGGAGGTGATGACCTGCTGATCGGCGGCGATGGCAACGACACGGTCATCCTGGGCAACGGTGCGGGAGGAGACGACACCGTTCAAGGTGGCAACGGCTTCAACCAGATCGTCGTCAATGGCACCAACAACGCCGACACGATTGTCGTCGGGCAGAGCAGCGGCCTCATCACGGTCACTCGCGGAACCGCGACGATCACCACCGACAACAACATGAGCGTGCAAGCCGTCACCGTGAATGCTCTGGCAGGTGACGACACCGTCACGGTTCAAAGTCTGTCGGCGATTGCTTGTCCGATGTTGGTCACGATCAACGGCGGAGACGGCAATGATCTGCTCACCGCTCAAGGGGCGAGCATCGGTGTCATTCGACTCGCTATGAATGGCGACGCCGGCAACGACACGATCGTCGGCTCGAACGGAGCCGACTCGCTCAACGGCGGAACGGGCAACGACGCGATCAACGGCCAAGCTGGCAACGACACGATCACCGGTGCGCAGGGCGATGACGTCCTGGCGGGTGGCCTCGGCAACGACACCGTCGATGGTGGCAACGGCAACGACTTCCTGACCGGTCAGGAAGGGAACGACAGCATGAACGGCGGCGATGGCAACGACACACTGCGAGGCTTTGAAGGCAACGACACGCTGCTGGGTGTGGTCGGCGACGACTTGCTCAACGGCATGGATGGCGATGACTCGATCCTGGGTGGTGTCGGACAGGATTCGCTCAGCGGCGGAGCGGGTGATGACACGCTCGATGGT